>NZ_JAWNFK010000008.1:0-136323 GCF_034107965.1 Enterobacter sp. 61D5 | reverse complement strand
CCCACAGGGAGAGGGAGAAAATCAACTACGCTTTACGCCTGAGCACTCGACAGTCCCACGGCAGCAGTACGGTATCGCCCGCTGCCACGGCATCGGTTATGCAGTCGGTATACCCTTTCGGCAGCGTGATGTACTGCTGCTGCGCCGTGTAGTTCTGTACAAACACCCAGGTGGTATCGCCATCCGTGCGCGCTGTGGCAACCACGCCCGGCGGGAGTTCACCCTCGATGGCGCGCGGCAGCGCCAGCTCGCTGATAATCCCGGCGAAGAAATCGCGCTGGAACGGCAGATCGTTGCGAGAAGCGACGTGCCACGCCTTGCCTTTCCCGACGCGGTTGACCGTTACCGCGGGGCGACCGGCGTAGAAATCATCGCGGTAGGTCGCCAGCACTTGTGCGGACTCCGCATGGATCAGCTCGCATAAATGCCGCACCTGATACGGCCCCTGCAGGCCTGCCGCGTTGCCCGCCAGCCCCTGAATCAGGTTGCGCTCCCCCTCGCCCAGGCAGTCGATCTCTTCCGCCCAGATGCCCAGGAGCTTGCGCAGCGGCCCAGGGAAACCGCCCAGATGGCAGAGATCGGTCTCATCCACCACGCCGGTCCAGTAGGTCGTCACCAGATGCCCGCCATTGGCCACAAAGGCTTCTGCCCGCTCGGCAAATCCATCGCGGATCATGTAAAGCATGGGGGCAATCACCAGCGCGTAGTGGCTAAGATCGCCGTCAGCGTCAATGACGTCCACAGCGATGCCTTTTTCCCAGAACGGACGATAGTGCTCGTTGACGGTTTTTTCGTACTCCATTCCCATATTGCGCGGACCTTCGGCATCGTCCAGCGCCCAGCGGTTTTGCTGGTCGAAGACGATCGCCACCCGGGCCTCGGTACGGCAGCCTGCGACCTCCGGCAGGCGGGCCAGCATCTCGCCCAGGCGCGTTACTTCACGCCCTACGCGGGTATCCAGATGCCCTACATGGTCGATAACCGCACCGTGGAATTTCTCCACCGACCCGCGGCTTTTACGCCACTGGAAGTACTGCACCGAATCCGCCCCGTGCGCCACCGCCTGCATTGACGAGAGAATATGCATCCCCGGCTTTTTCAGCTTGCTGGTTGGCTGCCAGTTGGTGGTGCTCGGCGTCGACTCCATCAGTACGAAGGGTTTGCCGCCCTTCAGGCTGCGCATCATGTCGTGATACATGGCGGTGTAGCAGGCAAGCGCCGTTTCGTCTCTCTCCCTATGCCACATCGGGTAGCTGTCCCAGGAGATAAAATCGATCGCCTTCGCAAGCTGCCAGTAGTCGTAGTCGTAGAAATACTCCATAAAGTTGGTGGTCACCGGCAGTTGTGCATTCGCGGCTTTTAGCGGGGCCACTTCATGGCGGCAGAAATCGGTCACATGCGCGGTATTGAAACGACGCCAGTCGAGGTTCAGGCCGTGAATCGACACTTCTCCCTGCGGCGCGGGGGACTCTATCTGCGACCAGTCGGTGTAGGTATGGCTCCAGAAGGTGCTCCACCACGCGTGGTTCAGCGCGTCCAGGGTTTTATAGCGCGCCTTCAGCCAGTCGCGAAAACGCGCCTGACACAGGTGACAGTGACATTCGCCGCCGTATTCATTGGAGATATGCCAGCCCAGCACCGCCGGATGGTGTGAATAACGCTCTGCCAGCAGGCGGTTAATGGTGAAGGTCTTCTCGCGGTACACCGGCGATGACATGCAGTGGTTATGCCGTCCTCCGTGCAGCGCGGGCACGCGGTTGCGCCCCACGCGCAGCACCTCAGGGTATTTTTGCGACATCCACGCCGGACGCGCGCCGCTTGGGGTAGCAAGGAAAATATGAATACCTGCCGCATACAGTTTTTCAATAATATTATCCAGCCACGCAAAATCATATTCCCCTTCACACGGCTCCAGCTTTGCCCAGCTAAATATCCCCACAGACATTACATTGCATTTGGCCTGCTGCATCATGGCAATATCTTTTTCAATAATACCGGGGTAATTCTCCCACTGCTCCGGGTTATAGTCGGCGCCATGCAATAACGCCGCGACCTTTGGGCTTAAAGGCGCAAATTTATTCATATTAAAAACGTCCTGAATGAAGATAAAAATTATTTAAATACCGTTATTGATGGCAGCACTTTTCCCTGACAATCAAATAACGCCTGATTCTCGCGGGCATTCCCCTCTTTCCATTCGTCATGGATATATTTCATGCCGGCTTTGGTCGCCCACGTGGTGCCCGGGACGGCAATCCAGGTCGGCTCCCAGTAAAAGATGCCCTTGCCGCGATGGTCCGGAACATCAATAACGGACTGCATTAAATCGTGAATATAATCGTACTGGCCCTGAACGGTGCCCGGATAGCCGCCGTCTTTTTCTTCTTTTGCCTGGAAGCTGTTCTCGGCGTTATCGCAGTTGTCCAGCGTGTAGCCGTATGCCGCTTCCACCACAATCACGTCTTTGTTATAGCGCTTGCTGATGTCATCCATATTGGCCTTCAGCGCGCTAATCGGACCGTTCCAGTAGGTGTACATCGACAGGCCGATAATATCGAACGGCACGTCGCGCTTCGCGATCTCGTCAAACCACCAGCGGAAGGTGTCATTTTTGGTCCCTTCCGCCAGGTGCAGCATGATTTTCACCTGCTCGCCGCCGGTCAGATTCTCTTTTAGCCCGCCAATCGCGGCGTTGAGCAGCCCGGCCAGGCGGTCAAATTCGCCGCCGCCCTGCCCCCAGCTTTTGCCTTCCGGCCACAGCATGCCGCCGTTGATTTCGTTACCGATCTGCACCATGTCGGGCAGGACGCCCTCTTTCTTAAAGCGGGCAATGGTATCGCGGGCGTAGTCATGGATCGCCGTTTTGAGCTGCGGGTAGTCCATCTTCTCCCAGGCTTTTGGCTTGAACTGTTTGCCCGGATCTGTCCAGAAATCGCTGTAGTGGAAGTCGAGCAGCAACTTCAGGCCCTGCGCCTTCACGCGCTTCGCCAGCGCAATCGTGTTTTCCAGGCTGTTACTGCCGCCGCCGTAGGTATTGCCGCTCGCATCCTGCGGGTCTACCCACAGGCGCAGGCGCACGGTGTTCACGCCGTTAGCTTTGAGGATAGCAATCGCGTCCTGCTGCTGGCCGTTCTGGTTATAGTATTTCGCGCCGTGTTGTTCTGCTTCCAGCAGGGTTGAAATATCCGCCCCCTTAATAAAATCCGCCGGCATGGCGTTAAATGGACGCGTTTTCACCGCCTCAGCAGCAAAAGCGCTTGCGGCAAGACCGCAGGAGAGGCAAACAGCGAGCAAAGCGGGTTTGAGTCTTTTCATGATTATCCCTTTGTGCTCCCGGAGGTCAGTCCGGAGACGAAATATTTTTGTAAGGCGAGGTAGAGGATCGCCACCGGCACCGCAATCAGGACCGCGCCTGCCGCGTAGGTGGTGTAGCTGGCACCCATTTTTTGCGCCACCAGGTTATAAAGCCCGATGGGTAAGGTGTATTTGTCCGGGGTGCGCAAAATGGTGCTGGAGAGAATGAAATCCCCCAGCGGCCCGGTGAAGGAGAAGAGCGCCACTACAGCCACAATCGGCTTCGAAAGCGGCATGATAATTTCGATGAAAATCCGGAAGTTGCTGGCCCCGTCCATGCGCGCTGATTCATCCAGATCTTTCGGAATGGCATCGAGGTAGCCTTTCATCAGGTAAGTGTTCATCGGGATCATGCCGCCCACGTAGATCAGCACCAGCGCCAGATGGCTATTGATAAGACCCAAAAGCTGGGACAGCACGAAGATGGCAATCAGCGCCGAGAACTGCGGGATCATCTGCAGCAGCAGGAACAGCATCAGCCCGTTCTGACGCCCCTTAAAGCGAAAGCGCGAAAACGCGTAGGCGGTAAAGCTGACGCTGATTAGGGTCAGCACCATGGTCAGAAAGCTGATTTTCATCGAGTTCCAGTACCAGGTCATGTAGTTCACCTGGCCGTTGAACAGGTCGGCGTAATGCTGCATCGAGAAGTTCTCGGGAATAATCGACGAGCTCAGCAGGCTATTACCCGCGTTAAACGACGCGCCGACCGTCCACACCAGCGGGTAAATGATGATTGTCGAGACCAGCACGATAACCAGCCAGGAGAGCGAGAGGCGTACCCACTTCTCACGTTTAATACTTTGTGATTGAGCCATTGTTGCGTTCCTTACGCCATGTCGTCATTTTTGAACGATTTCGTGGCGCGGAACTGCCACAGCGCCAGCCCGACGACAAAGATCGACAGCAGGATAGTGATGGTCGCCGCAATCGCGTATTGCGAAGAGGACATCGTCAGTTTGTAGATCCACGACACCAGGATATCCGTCCCACCCGCATTTGACCCCACCACCGCCGGACCGCCGTTATTGAACAGGTAGATGATGTTGAAGTTATTGAAGTTGAAGGTGTATTGGGTGATCAGAATCGGCGCAATCGAGTACAACACCAGCGGCAGCGTGATGGTGCGCAGCCTGGTCGCGCTGCTGGCGCCGTCCATGGTCGCCGCTTCGTACAGATCGTCCGGAATGGCCTGCAGCACGCCGGTGGTCATGGCAAAAACAAACGGGAAGCCGAGCCAGGTCTGCATCATAATCAGCGCCGTTTTGGTCCAAAACGGATCGGTCATCCACGCTTTTGGCGCGATGCCGAAGAAGGCCAGTATGGCGTTGTTGATCACCCCAAAGGAGTCGTTGAACATCCCGGCAAACACCAGAATGGTGACAAAACCCGGTACCGCCCACGGCAGAATGAAGATGGTGCGGATCAGCGGCTTAAAGCGCAGATCCTTCTGGTTGACCAGAATGGCCAGCAGCACGCCCACGGTACACTGCAGCGTGGTGGCGAGCAGCGTCCAGACCACCGTCCACTGCAGCACGTCGAAGAAGGTCGAACGCCAGATGGAAAGCGTGAAGATATTGATGAAGTTCTTAAAGCCGACCCAGTCCACCAGCTTTGCCGGCGGCGTGTGGTACAGGTTGTAGTTGGTAAAGGCGATGGCAAAGCCGAACAGGATGGGGAACACCACCACAAACACCAGCAGGATAAAGCCGGGCGTGATCATAAGATACGGGAAGCCGTCACTCAGCAGCATCTGGTACTGCTTGCGCACGCTGTTAAGTGCGAGTCCCTCATCGCGTTTTCTGCCATTCACCCACGCATCACGCATCGACAGGTACCAGACCATCACGCCAAACGCGGCGATCAGCACGCTGATGATCCCCTCAGCCAGCAGGAAGATGGAGTTATCCCGCGGCACCTCCTCGCCCAGCGTCACCAGCCCCCACAGCCCTTCGCGCAGAAAATCGGCGAATACGCCGATAAAACTGGCCAGCAGCACCAGGAAGATAATCCCTTTCAGCCACTGACGATGGTAGAACTGGCCGAAGCCGGGGATGACCGCCAGCAGCAGGCCGGTCCAGGCATGGCGCCCGGCCCCGTGCGTTCTGGCAAAATTTTCCGGGATGATACTCACAGACAACTCCTTTCAATAAAACGGGAGAGAGCCCTCCCGTTTTGCGACGGCAGAAAATTACTGGTTGCTGGCCTGCATGGCTTCGATTTGCATCTGGACCTGTTTTTCTGCGCTATCCAGCGCGGCTTTAGGATCCTGTTTGCCGGTCAGGCTCAGCTCCAGCGCGGCGTTGGCTGGCCCCCAGACTTCGCCCATCTCAGGGATGCCCGGCATGGCGGTTGCGCGCGCCGCCTGTACCGCGACTGCACTCGCTTTTTCGTCGTTTTTGATAACCGGATCGTCAATCATTGCCGTCAGCGGCGGGATCTCACGCGTGGCGATGTAGCGCGTTTTCACATACTGCGGCTGGTTGATGAATTCGATAAATTTCTGCGCCAGGGCTTTGTCTTTGCTCCACGTGGAGACAACGTAGCCTTTCACGCCGAGAAAAGAGCTCATCGGCTTGCCGTCCGGCAGCATTGGCAGCGGCGCCACGCCGTAGTTGATGCCTGCCGCTTCATACGGCTGGAATGCCCACGGCCCGTTGATCACGGCTGCCGCTTTCTTCTCGGTGAACAGGGAGTCAATGGCGTTCAGGCCGTTGTCACCAACTATCCCGGCCGGGAAGATCCCGTCGGCGTAGAATTTTTTCAGGTACGTCACGGCCTCTACCGCACCCGGCTTGTTGAGGCCAACGTCGCTGGCGTTATAGCCGCCCTTGTCGTTTTGACCGAAGATGTAGCCGCCCATCGGGGAAATTGCCCCCCAGCTGTAGTAAATCTGGTCGAACTTGGCGAGAAGGCCGTACTGGTTTTTCGCGCGCTGTTGTTTCGAAAAGTCATACCAGTCCTGCAGCGAGTTGAGGGGCTTGTCGATGAGATCTTTGTTGTAGATCAGCACCAGCGTCTCGACCGCTTTCGGCACGCCGTAAAGGGCATTATCCATTTTGAAGGCATTGATTGAGGCCGGGGTGTACTGTTCGGTCTGCTTAGCCTCCAGATTCAGAGGAGTCAGCAGCCCTTGCACCACGGCGCCGCCCAGCTGATCGTTAGGGATCACCAGCACGTCCGGGCCAATGCCCGCCGGGCCGTCCAGGCGCAGTTTTTCCAGCTGCTGGGCGTAAGGGGTTTCCTGGACGTTGACCTTAACGTCGTACTGTTTTTCAAAGTCGGCCACCGCATCCTTGATACCGGACGACTTCTTGATGTCTTCCCAGACGTTAAGCTGCGTGGTGGCATGTACCTGCACCGCGAGCGTAGAGAGGATCAGAGCGGCAAGTAGGTTCTTTTTCATTACAAACCTCATGTGAAGGTATAACAATTTTATGGTTGTTATGACATTTAACGCCTTTTCTGCCTCATCTAAAACTCCTCAAATTCAGATGCTGCACGTATGACATCAAATATCTTTGGTTTGGTATACGCTACCCTTCACATCATGATAACTCTACAAAAAACTGTAAGTTGTGTGATCGTCATAACATTAATGGAAAATCTGTATAGGGCGCATGAATACTGGAAGTTATAGTCAATGCAGACAAATTGCACCGTCCAGCTATGTTGACACATATTGTTATACGTAAAACATAGACAACGGTTTACTCGGGGAACACTGATGTCAAACATACAGTTGAGGAACGTCACCAAGCGCTTTGGCGACACCGTCACCTTGCACAACGTGAATCTTGAAATTGAAGACGGTGAATTCGCCGTCTTTGTTGGCCCTTCCGGCTGCGGTAAATCGACCATGCTGCGCATGATTGCCGGTCTGGAGGAGATTAGCGAAGGTGAAGTCTTAATCGGTAATGAGGTGATGAATGACGTTGCGCCTTCCCACCGCGGCGTGGCGATGGTGTTTCAGTCCTACGCGCTCTATCCGCACATGACGGTCGCCGAGAACATGGGCTACGGGCTGAAGGTGAATAAGGTCCCGAAAGATCGAATCCGTCATCAGGTGGAGATGGTGGCAAAAACGCTGCAGCTCTCCCACCTGCTGGAACGCAAACCTAAACAGCTCTCGGGCGGGCAGCGCCAGCGCGTGGCAATAGGCCGCGCCATCGTGCGCAATCCGCGCGTCTTTATGTTCGATGAACCGCTCTCTAACCTGGACGCCGAACTGCGCGTCGAGATGCGTCTTCACCTTGCCCGACTTCACCAGGAGCTGAAAACCACCATGGTGTATGTCACGCACGACCAGATCGAAGCGATGACCCTGGCCGACAAAATTGTGGTCATGAACTACGGCAAGGTTGAACAGATGGGTGCGCCGATGGATCTCTATTACAAACCGGCGAATAAGTTTGTCGCCGGGTTTATAGGTTCTCCGAAGATGAACTTTCTGCCGGCGACCGTTGAAGCCTGGCAGCCGGGCAAGCTCACCGTTAGATTGTCGCAGCAGAAGTCGCTCACGCTCGCGATGACCACCACACCGCTGCAGCCGGGCAGCCAGGTCACGCTGGGCATCCGTCCGGAACATTTAACCACCGACCTTCACCGCGGCACGCGGCTGGAATTTAACTGTGAAGTGGTGGAGCGACTGGGAAACAATACTTACCTGTTTGGGCAATGCTATGGCCATGACAACGTGAAGATCTTGCTGCCGGGCGACGTGAAGTTCGCCCCCTGGCAGAAGATAGACGTGGCGTTTGACGACCGTAACTGCATGGTTTTTGACGACCAGGATGTACGGGTGAGCGCTGAGATCGAAGATGCGGTGCGTTCGGTGGCTTAACGCGCGCCACCGTCAGCAAGCGCTCTCACCGCCCGCCCAAACGCCTCAATCGCCAGGGCAACATCCTCAGCCATCACTGATTCCGCCGGATGGTGGCTGACGCCCCCCCTGCAGCGCACAAACAGCATCCCGACCGGCCAGCGCTCTGCCAGGGCAATGGTGTCATGCCCGGCGCCGCTGGGCAGCGATAATGAACGCCCCTGCACCGACGTAACGGCGTCCCCCAGCAGATGCCGCAGGCGCGCATCGCACGGCGTGGCGGCAATGCGGTAAAACTCCTCGGCGCTGAAGTCCAGACCGCGGCGCGAGGCGATCGCCTGGGCATGTTCCAGCAGGTCGTTAAGCAACCGATCAAGAGGCGCATCCTGCGGACCGCGAATATCCAGCGAGAGCTGAACCTCGCCGGGGATTACGTTCACCGCCCCCGGCAGACAGCGCAGCTCGCCAACCGTCGCTACCAGGTTGCCGCCCTGCTGTCGGGTAGCGTTTTCAATGATAACCATCCACTCGGCGGCGGCGGCCAGCGCGTCCCTGCGGTGGAGCATCGGTACGGTTCCCGCGTGCCCGGCCTCGCCGGTAAAGCGGCAGTTCAGACGGCGCGCGCCGTTAATGGCTTCCACCACGCCAAGGGCGAGCGCCTCCTGCTCAAGGCATGGCCCCTGCTCAATATGCAGCTCCAGATAGGCGCTGAAATCCTCCTGACGGCGCGCGGCATGCAGCACGCGGGCAGGATCGAGCCCCACCAGGGTCATCGCCTGCGCCACGCTGATCCCGCTGGCGTCGGCTTTTTCCAGCCAGCCCTGCGGCCAGGTGCCCGTCAGCCCCCGGCTGCCTAACAGCGTAATGCCGAAGCGGGTCCCCTCTTCGTCGCAAAAGCCGACAATCTCAATCGCCTGGGCCAGATGCAGCCCCTGCTGGTGCAGGCCGTCCACCACTTCAATGGCGGTGAGCACCCCGAGCATGCCGTCGTAGCGTCCGGCGTTGCGCACGGTGTCCAGATGCGAGCCGAGCAGCACCGCCTGCGCCCCTTCCTGCGCGCCTTCGTAGCGTCCACAGATATTGCCCACGCTGTCCTGCCAGACGGTCATGCCCGCCTGGCGCATCCACTCTCCGACCAGCTGGTTGGCCTGCAGATGCTGCGTGGAGAGATAGACTCTCGTCAGCGCATCCGGGGTTTCGCTGATGGCGGCCAGCGCGTCGGCGCGCGCCATCACCCGTTCTGCCGCCGGGCTCATTGCGGCGTCTCGCGGCGATAGTGGTCCCACGCGGCCTGCATGGCGGCCCCCTGCGTGGTCGTGAATTTCAGGTAGTTCAGCACCGACTCCAGCGCGCTCAGGGTGGTCATCACGCAGTCCTTGCGCGCGTTGTAGCCCATGGTGCCAATCCGCCACACCTTGCCGTGCAGCGGGCCAAACGAGGTGCCGATTTCAATCCCGAAATCTTCCAGCATCAGCTTACGCACCTGGTCGCCGTTAACGCCCTGCGGGATCGCCACGCCCAGCACGTTGTTCATCTTGTGCTTCAGGTCGCCGAAGGTCTCCAGCCCCATCGCCTGAATGCCCTTCAGCAGCGCATCGCCGTGCAGCTTATGGCGCGCGATGCCGTTATCCAGCCCTTCCTGCAGGATCAGCCGCGCGCATTCGCGGGCGCCAAACAGCGCGGTGGTGGCTTCGGTATGGTGGTTCAGCCGCTCCGGCCCCCAGTAGTCCATCACCATGCCGAGATCGAAATAGTTGGAGTAGATCATCTCCTCGTCGCCGTCGCGGTGGGCGTCGGTACGAATGCCCTCCTCAACGCATTTGCGGCGACGGATCGCCTCCTCCATGCGCGCGCTCAGGGTGATCGGCGAGGTGCCCGACGGGCCGCCGAGGCACTTCTGCATCCCGGCCGAGACGGCATCCAGCCCCCAGGCGTCGGTCTCCAGCGCGTTGCCGCCGAGCGACGCGGTGGCGTCGGTGTAGAACAGCACGTCGTAGCGGCGGCAGATGGCGCCGAGCTCGGCGAGCGGCTGCAGCATGGTGGTGGAGGTGTCGCCCTGCACGGTCAGCAGCAGGCGCGGACGAATACGCTTAATCGCATCCTCCACCTGGTCCGGGGTAAACACCTCGCCCCACGGCACCTCGACGGTATGCACCTCCGCGCGGCAGCGGCGGGCAATTTCGCACAGCAAATGACCAAAGCGGCCAAAGACCGGCACCAGCACCTTATCTCCCGGGCGGATGGCGGAGACCAGAATGGCTTCAATTCCCGCGCGGGAGGTGCCGTCCACCAGCATCGTCCAGCGGTTCTCGGTGCGGAACACCCCGCGATAGAGCGCCATCACCTCGTTCATGTAGTGGGTCATGGCCGGATCGTACTGGCCAATCAGCTGGCTCGACATGGCGCGCAGCACGCGCGGGTCGGCGTTGATCGGGCCCGGCCCCATCAGCAGGCGCTGGGGCGGATTGATTTGCGTAAAGCGTGCGATATCCATTTGTCAGTCCTTATCAGTTGAGGCCGCGCACGGAGGAGATGAACTGCTTCAGTTCCGTGGTCTGCGGGTTAGCGAACAGCGTTTTGCTGTCGCCCTGCTCCCAGACTTTCCCCTGGTGCATAAACACCACGCGGTCGCCCACTTCGCGGGCAAAATTCATTTCATGGGTAACAAGTATCAGCGTCATCCCCTCGGCTGCCAGCTGCTCCAGCACCTTAAGCACTTCGCCCACCAGCTCCGGGTCGAGCGCGGAGGTGATCTCGTCGCAGAGTAAAACTTTAGGCGACATCGCCAGCGCGCGGGCAATCGCCACGCGCTGCTGCTGGCCGCCGGAGAGGCTCGACGGGTAGTAATCCAGACGATCGCCTAAGCCCACTTTCTCCAGCATGCGCTGCGCCAGCTCGCGGCATTCGGCGACGCTTTTCTTCAGCACCCGACGCGGGGCGAGCATCACGTTTTCCAGCGCCGTCATGTGCGGGAACAGGTTGAAGCTCTGGAACACCATCCCGACCGAGCGGCTGATTTCGCGCGCCTGAGAATCCCGGTCGGTAATGGTCATGCCGCCCAGCTTGATGCTGCCGTCCTGATAGCCTTCCAGTCCGTTGATGCAGCGCAGCAGCGTGCTTTTGCCCGATCCGCTGCGTCCGATAATGGAGATCACCTGGCCCATGTCGATATCCAGATCGACGCCCTTGAGCACGTGGTTATCGCCGTAGTATTTCTGCACCTGATTAATGGTGATGAGAGGCATTGAATTTCGTCTCCAGATAGCGGCTGTAGCGCGACAGCGGGTAACACAGAATGAAGTAGCCCAGCGCCACCAGCGCAAAGACCTTAAACGGCTGATACGTCACGTTGGTCAGCATGGTCCCGGCCTTAGTCAGCTCGATAAAGCCGATAATCGACGCCAGGGCGGTGCCTTTGATCACCTGCACGGCAAAGCCGACCGTCGGGGCGATGCCGATGCGCAGAGCCTGCGGGGCAACCACGCGAAACAGGGTCTGGCCGAAGGTCAGCCCCAGACAGCGCGACGCTTCCCACTGCCCTTTCGGCAGGGCGCGAATACTGCCAAACCAGATATCGAGCAGGAACGCGCTGGTGTAGAAGGTGAGCGCCAGCGAGGCGGCGGTCCACGGCGAAACGTCGATGCCGAACAGCGCCACGCCGAAGAAGGCCAGGAACAGCTGCATCAGCAGCGGCGTGCCCTGAAACAGCTCAATATAGCCGCGGATGATGCGCCTGACCGTACGCCCGCCCGTGAGGCGCAGCAGCAGGAGCGGCAGCGTCACCGCCGCCCCGCCGACAAACGCCACCAGCGACAGCAGCACCGTCCAGCGTCCGGCCAGCAGCAGGTTGCGAATAATGTCCCAGTCGGTAAAGGTGGTCATCATGCCTGCACCCCCAGCCATTTGCGTCCCGCCGCCATCATCAGCTGGCGCAGGGTAATCGACAGCGCTAAGTAAATCCCGGTTGTCACCAGATAAACCTCAAAGCTCAGAAACGTTCTGGACTGGATCAGATTAGCGGCGAAGGTCAGCTCTTCATACGAGACCTGCGACACCACAGACGAGCCGAGCATCACGATAATGCACTGGCTCACCAGCGCCGGGTAAATGCGCTGCAGCGCGGGCGGCAACACCACGCGAATAAAGGTCTGCAGGCGGGTCAGCCCCAGCACGCGTCCGGCCTCCCACTGCCCTTTCGGCGTGACCTGAATGCCCGCGCGGATAATCTCTGTGCTGTAGGCGCCCAGGTTCACCACCATGGCCAGCAGCGCCGCTTCCCCGGCCGTCATCTTCAGCCCGAGATTCGGCAGGCCGAAGACGATGAAAAACAGCTGCACCACAAACGGCGTGTTGCGGATAATTTCCACGTAGCCGCCCCAGATCCGGCTGAACCAGGTTTTGCGTCCGCTGCGGATCGCCGCCCCGAAAATCCCTATCGCCAGCCCGCCGACGGTCGCCATCACCGTCAGCTGAACGGTGACCCACAGCCCTGCCAGCAGCTCCGGCCAGTGCGGCCAGAGCGCGGAGAAATCAAGTTGCTCAGTCATCGGCTCAGGCGCCAAGGTTTGCCGGCAGCGGGGCCTTCAGCCATTGCTCAGACAGGCCGTTCAGCGTGCCGTCCTTGATGCCCTGCTCAATCAGCGCATCCACCTTTTCCTTCAGGGCCGGTTCGTTTTTCTTCAGGCCAATAAAGCACGGCGAATCTTTCAGCATAAAGCTCGGCACCGGGGCTTTATCCGCGTTCTGGCGCGAAATGGCCGCCACCACGAGGTTGCCGGTTGCCACGTACTGCACCTGTCCGGAGAGGTAGGCGGAGAGCGTGGTGTTGTTATCCTCGTAGCGCTTCACGTCCGCGTCTTTCGGAGCCAGGCCGGTCAGCACCATGTCCTCCACCGCCCCGCGCGTCACGCCGATGGTTTTTCCGCTCAGCGCGGCGGCATCTTTCAGCTCGGCGCCTTTCGGACCAAACACGCCGAGGAAGAACGGCGCGTAGGCGCGGCTAAAGTCGATCACCTTCTCGCGCTCCGGGTTTTTACCGAGGCTTGAAATGACCAGATCCACCTTATCGGTTTGCAGATACGGCACGCGGTTGGCGCTGGTCACCGGCACCAGCTGTAGCTTGAGCTTCATCTGTTTGGCCAGATAGCGCGCCATGTCGATGTCATAGCCCTGCGGCTGCAGGTCGGTCCCCACCGAGCCAAACGGCGGGAAGTCCTGCGGAACGGCAATGCGGATGGTGCCGCGCTTCTCGATATCCTGAAGCTGGTCAGCCTTTGCCGGCAGCTGTGTGAAGAGACATGCGGCCCCGGCCAGTGCAATCAACAATTTTTTCATGGTGCTTCCCCGTAACGTTAACATGAAACAAAAGATTCTTTGAATGTGATTTTGCAACTAATGTGCCAGATAGGGCGAAGCGGGAAATATTCTTGTAAAGCCTGATAAAACGGGGATGGGTCGAAAAAACGAGCATTTTCCCGACTTGCCACATGCACCATTTTAATGCAAAGCACCACCCTGATGCCCCATTATCGTTGTTCGAGTTCGTCCAACTGCTGGTAGAGGGAGGCAATCTCGTGAATGCGCGGACGGCCTTTATCGAGAATCTCATGCAGGAAAGCGTTCGCCAGCAGGTTGATCAGGCTGTTGACCGAGGAGTAGCTGTCATAGGCCGAGACGCTGTCCAGCGGGGCGCAGAGCTGCCAGCTCGCCAGCGGAAACAGGCTGTGCGCCTGCGGCTCGCACATCAGCAGCACCGGAATACCGCTGCTCTGAAGCTGCTGCATCAGCGGGCGGATGATGCGCGGGCGGCGGCGAAAGGCCATCATGACCACCAGATCTTCCGGCGTTAAATCCACCAGCTCTTCGCCCAGGCTCTGCCCCGGCTGCGGCAGGACCAGCACCTGACCGCGCGCCTGCAGCAGCTGCTGACGCAGGTGCAGCGCCGCCGGATAGGCGTTACGCATGCCGATAATGACGATGCGCCGCGCCTTCACCATGCAGGCCATGGCGTCGGCAAACTGCTGCGCGTCGAGGGCATTGACCCACTGGGTCAGGTTCACCATCTCCTGCTTATAGTGGCGCGCCAGCAGCGTGTTCCCCTGCACCGCGTCGCGGTTATCGGTGAGCGGCATCCCGCTCTGGCGCAGGGTGCGCAGCTCGTCGCGCATGTCCTTATATTTCTCATAGCCCAGACGCTTAAACAGACGGCTGACCGTGGCCTTCGACACCCCGCTCAGCTGCGCCAGCTCGGCGCTGTTGTAGCTAATCAGGTCATCAAAATGGTCGAAAATAAAGTCCGCCACCCGCTGCTCCTGCGGCGACAGCGACGGGTACTGTGCTTTCAGACGTTCATCCAGTTGTTCCATAGCGCCTCTGTAACTTTTGTTTCATCACATTGTACCTTTTATTATGCGTATTCATTATACGTGCCAGTTTACTGAAACTTTTCTTTCAGAACTGGAACAGCTTTTGCAGCACCTTGTGACTTTCAGAGTTACGAGGACTCTTCATGCAAAGTAATGTTTCCACGCACGGCATGGCCGTTGCGCCCCACCATCTTGCCAGCCAGAGCGCGCTGGCGGTGCTGCGCGAAGGCGGCAGCGCGATAGAGGCGATGGTCGCCGCGGCGGCCACCGTTGCCGTGGTTTACCCGCACATGAACGGGCTGGGCGGCGATGGCTTCTGGCTTATCGTGCCGCCGGAAGGCGACCCTGTCGCCATTGATGCCAGCGGCGCGGCGGGATCGCGCGCAACGCTCGCCGCCTACGACGGGCTGGCGCATATTCCCCACCGCGGCCCCCGCGCGGCGCTGACCGTCGCCGGCACGGTGAGCGGCTGGGACGAGGCGCTGAAGGTCTCGCGCGAGATGACCGGCAAGGCGCTGCCGCTGGCCCGCCTGCTGGCCGACGCCATTGACTATGCGCAGAACGGCACGCCGGTCACGGCCTCGCAGGCCTATGCCACGGCCAGCAAATTCGACGAGCTGAAGGACATCCCCGGCTTCGCGGAAACCTGGCTGGTGGACGGCAAGCCGCCAGAGGTCGGGAGCCGCTTTTACCAGCCCGCCATGGCCACGACGTTGACGCGCCTGGCGGAGGACGGTCTGGACAGCTTTTACCGCGGCCCGCTGGCGGACGTGCTGGCGCACGGCATGGAGACGCTGGGCCTGCCCGTGACGCTGGCCGATTTGCGCACGCACGTCGCCCGGCGCACCGCGCCGCTGAGGCTGCAGCATCAGCAGGGGGAGATCTTTAACCACGCCCCGCCGACGCAGGGGCTGGTCTCGCTGGCGATACTCGGCATCACCGACCGCCTGAACATGGCCGAGGCCGACGACGCCGACACCATTCACCGCATCGTTGAAGCCACCAAGCTGGCCTTTGGCCTGCGCGATGCCCACATCACCGACCCGCGCGAGCTGAAAACCGATATTCAGGGTCTGCTGGATCCCGCCGCGCTGCAGGCGCTTGCCGACAGGGTTGACGACGGCCGCGCCGCGCCGTGGGGCACCGGAAAAGGCCCCGGCGATACGGTGTGGATGGGAGTGATGGATAACAGCGGGCTTGCCGTGTCGTTTATCCAGAGTATCTATCACGAGTTCGGCAGCGGCGTGGTGCTGCCCGACACCGGCATCGTCTGGCAGAACCGGGGGGCATCGTTCAGCCTCGATCCCGCTAGTCTTCTGGCCCTCGCGCCGGGCAAGCAGCCTTTCCATACCCTGAACCCGGCGGCGGCGCGTCTTAAGGACGGGCGCGTGATGGTTTACGGATCGATGGGCGGCGACGGCCAGCCGCAAACCCAGGCCGCGCTTTTTACCCGCTACGCGATTCAGGGCGTGCCACTGCAGGAGAGCATTTCCCGCCCGCGCTGGCTGCTGGGGCGCACCTGGGGACAAACCTCGGACACGTTAAAACTGGAAGGCCGCTTTACTGCTGAGACGGTCTCTCAGCTCCGGGCGCTGGGTCACGAGGTGGAAATGTTCCCTGACTTTAGTGAAGCGATGGGCCACGCGGGCGCGATTGTCCGCCACCCGAACGGCCTGTTCGAAGGAGCATTTGACCCGCGCAGCAACGGCGCGGCCGCCGGATTCTGAGGAGAAAACAATGACGACACACCAACCCGACTGGCACGCGTATCTGGCGCAAATGGAAACCGTGCTCGGCGTGACGCTGGACGACACCCGTCGCGCCGAGCTGCAGGTGCAGTTCAGCCGCATTGCAAGCATGGCCGCCCCGCTGATGGCGCTGCCGCTCGACGACCGTCTGGAGATCGCAGGAGTATACAAAGCATGAGGCTACACGAGATGAGTATCAGCGCGATCCAGCATGCGCTGGGCGCGGGCGAGCTGAGCGCTCGCGAGATTGCCAGCCAGACGCTGGAGGCGATTGCGCGCGTGAATCCGCAGATCGGTGCCTGGACCGCCGTAACGGAAGCACGCATGCTCGCCGAAGCCGAGAGCATCGACACCCTGCGCCGCGAGAAGCGTCCCCTGCCGCCGCTGGCGGGCGTGCCCTACGCGGTAAAAAACCTGTTCGACGTGGTCGGTCACACCACCCTTGCCGGGGCAGAGCTGTTCAGCCAGCGTCCTGCCGCGGCCGCTGACAGCTTCGCGGTGCGCCAGCTGCGCAGCGCGGGCGGACTGCTGACCGGGATGGTGAACATGGACGCCTACGCCTACGGCTTTACTACCGAAAACAGCCACTACGGCACGACGCGTAACCCGCACGATCTGGCGCGCATTGCGGGCGGGTCGTCCGGAGGCTCGGCCGCCGCCGTGGCCGCCGGGCTGGTGCACTTTTCGCTCGGCACCGACACCAACGGCTCGATTCGCGTTCCGGCCTCCCTGTGTGGCATCTATGGCCTGAAGCCCACCTTTGGCCGCCTGTCGCGATCCGGCAGCCATCCGTTTGTCGCGAGCCTCGATCATATCGGCCCCTTTGCCCGCCGCGTGTGCGATCTGGCGTCCGTCTACGACGCGCTGCAGGGCCGGGACAGCAGCGACGCTTTTCAGGCAGAGAGCTCGCGCGAGCAGACGCGTCCCCTCCTCGACCGCGGGCTTGACGGCCTGCGCTGCGCGGTGCTCGGCGGCTACTTCACCACCTGGTGCGATGCGGATGCCAGAGACGCCGTGGCGCGGGTGGCGAAGGCGCTCGACGTGCAGGATGAGCTGCAGTTCCCGGACGCCGAACTGGCGCGCTCCGCGGCGTTTATCATCAGCGCCGCCGAAGGGGGAAACCAGTACCTGCCCGCGCTTCGCCGCGAGCCCGAGCGTTTTGAACCGCACTCCCGCGAACGGCTGCTGGCAGGCGCGATGATCCCCTCCGCCTGGTATATTCAGGCCCAGCGGTTTCGCGCGCACGCCCGGCAGACGTTTAAAACCCTGTTCGCGCAGGCCGACGTGCTGATCGCCCCGGCAACGCCGCGCAGCGCCACGCTCGCGGGTGAGCAGACCATGGAGATTAACGGTCAGCCGCTCCCCATTCGCGCCAGCATGGGGATGCTGACCCAGCCGATTTCATTTTTAGGCCTGCCCGTGACCACCGTTCCGCTGCGCACAGCGCAGGGTGCGCCGATTGGCCTGCAGCTGATTGCCGCGCCGTTTAACGAGCAGGCCTGCCTGCGCGTTGCGCGCGTGCTGGAAGAAAGCGGCATCACCGATGCCCGCCCGGCGGAGGTGGCCGCATGATGAATCATGATGACATTAACCTGCCGTGGGTAGTCGCCGAGGTGACCGACGCGTTTTACCGCTATGAAGACGCGCTGGTCAGCAACAACGTTGCGGTGCTGGACGAGCTGTTCTGGCATGACAAAAACACGGTGCGTCTGGGAGCGGGTGAAAACCTGTACGGGATTGATGAAATCCGCGCCTTTCGCGCGGCGCGCCCGCCCGTCGGGCTGCAGCGGACGCTGCGCCACACCGTGATCACCACCTTCGGTGAGGATTACGCCGTGTGCAGCACCGAGTTTACCCGCGAGAGCACGGAGCGCATTGGCCGCCAGCAGCAGACGTGGGTGCGGTTTGCCTACGGGTGGCGGATCGTGGCGGCGCAGGTGAGTGTGATGTCGTAAGATAGCTGGCCGGGTAAGGCGCAACCGCCACCCGGCTAAACACGACACATTACTTCTGAAACGGATGCACTTCCCGCCAGTGGTCGGCAATCTGCTGGCGGGTACAGACCCACACCCGCTCATGCTGCTGCACATAATCAAGAAACCGCTGCAACGCGCGAAAACGCCCCGGACGCCCCAGAAGGCGGCAGTGCATGCCGATTGACATCATCTTCGGCGCGCTTTCCCCCTCTTCGTACAGCACGTCAAAGCTGTCCTTCAGATACGTATAAAACTGCTCGGCCGTGTTAAACCCTTGTGCGGTCGCGAAGCGCATGTCGTTCGCATCCAGCGTATACGGCACGATCAGGTGCGGCTTGCGGGTGCCGTCGCCGCACGCCACTTCCGTCCAGAAGGGTAAATCATCGCCATAGTAGTCGCTGTCGTAGTCAAAGCCACCGTGCTCCACCACCAGCTGACGCGTGTTAGGGCTGTCGCGTCCGGTGTACCAGCCCGTCGGCGGCTTGCCAAACAGATCGGTCAGTACATGCACCGCTTTCTGCAGATGCTCGCGCTCCTGGCTGATGTCCATATTCTGATAATGGATCCAGCGCCAGCCGTGGCTGACCACGTCATAATCCGCGGCCTTGATTGCCTCGACGATCTCCGGGTGACGCGCCAGCGCCATCGCCACGCCAAAGACCGACAGCGGCAGGCCGCGCTTTTGAAATTCACTGTGGATCCGCCAGAACCCGGCGCGGCTGCCGTATTCGTAGAGGGAGTCCATCGACATGTGTTTATCCGGGTAGCTGGCCGCGCCGATGATGTCCGACAGGAACTGCTCGGATCCGGCATCGCCGTGCAGAACGTGGTTCTCCGCCCCTTCCTCATAATTGAGCACAAACTGCACGGCGACGCGCGCCTGATTCGGCCACCGCGCGTGCGGCGGGTTGCCCGCGTAGCCGCGCAGATCCCGCGGGTAATCCTGTTCAAAAAGCCCCATTGCCACCCCCAAAAATTAAAATGGATTCAGTGCCTGAAACTGTCCGCTTAACGCTTTTTTCTCCGGGTACGCCAGATCCCCGTGCTTGCTGGTCGACAGCCCCAGCGCCACCAGCGATTCCACCATCTTCACAGCCGCGCTGACGCCGTCGATGACCGGCACGCGCAGCTCGCGCGTCAGCTCCTGCGCCAGCGTCGCCATGCCGCCGCAGCCCAGCACGATGGCGCCGCAGCCGTCCTCCTTCAGCGTCTGTATACAGCGCGCACGCACCTTCTCCTGCGCCAGACCGCTGCCGTCTTCCAGCGCCAGCACCGGGAGATCGATAGCGTGCAGCGCCGCGCAGCGATCGTGAAAGCCATACTGGTGCAGCAGATGACGGGCAATAATCAGCGTGCGCGGCAGCGTGGTGACCACCGAAAAGCGCGTCGCCACCAGCGTCGCCATATGCATGGCGGCTTCCGCAATGCCCACCACCGGCCCCTGCGCCAGCTCGCGCGCCGCCAGCAGACCCGGATCGCCAAAGCAGGCGATGACGTGGCCGTCCACGCCCTGCTCCCTGCCTTTTTTGATCTGTTCCAGGACACCGACGGCGGCGATGGCCTCATCAAAGTGGCCTTCTATAGACGGCACGCCCGCGCTCGGGCAGACCGCGAGGATCTCCGTACCCGGCGCCGCCACCGCGCGGGCCGCCGCGCCGATGGTTTCCGTCATCGCGAGGCTGGTGTTGGGGTTGATCACTTGTATACAGACAGAGGACATTACGACTCCTTATGGCCGGCAAACAGCCGGGCAAAATCAGGCAGACACTCGCCCGCCCGCTCGAAGCAGAGGCTGGCGACGATATGTTCAAAATGGTGCATTAAGGCATCGCTTAGCGGCTGGAGCGCCTTCTGGCGCAGCAGATCCACCAGCTGTTCGTGATCGTTGCAGCGGCAGCCCTGACGCCACGGCGCGCCCCAGGTGGCAATCACCAGCGAGGAGCGCTGGCTCAGGCCGGTCACCATCTCGGTGAGCACCTGGTTGCCGGAGATGGCCTGCAGCTGAATGTGAAAATTGGCGGAGTGGCGAATCGCCGCCGGGCCGTCGTACGCCTCGTGCGCCTGCTGCTCCTGGCGAATAATGGCCTCCAGCGCGGCAAGGTGCGGCGGCTGGCAGCGGGCCAGCACGTCCGGCAGGTTGGCAACCTCCAGCAGGGCGCGGGTGCGGAAGATGTGCTGCGCCTCTTCCACCGTCGGGCTGGCGACGTGTGCACCACGCTTGGGCGTCAGGGTGACCATTTGCACAGCCGCGAGTCGCTGCAGCACCTTGCGGATGCCCGTGCGGCTTACGCCAAAGACCTCGGCTAGCGCCTCCTCCGGCAGTTTGCTCCCCGGCAGAAGCTGATGTTCGACTATCGCGGTCATCAGCGCCTGAAAGATCGATTCATCTTTGTCATGCAGGTCTGGCGCGGTCTGCAGGGCGTTTATGTTGTTCATTCACCACTCCGTTTTTTACTCTTCGTTATCGAATCGTATACATAAAAATAAAATATTGCATACAAGATTTATTATTTTGGCCTGGATCCTGCAACACCGTCTGCACTCCCACTCAACGGGGTTTCATTCACAGGAGCAGGTTTCATGCCAAACAGTCAAAACGCGCAGCAGGGTACGGCCGCTGATTCCGGTGCGGTTTACAGCCCACGTCTTTGCAATGAGGATCTGGCACCGACGCGTGACCAGAACTGGAGCTGGTACAACATCTTTTCGTTCTGGATGTCGGACGTCCACAGCATGGGGGGCTATGTTGTCGCCGCGAGCTTCTTTACGCTCGGGCTGGCAAGCTGGCAGGTGCTGCTTTGCCTGCTGGTGGGGATTTGCATCGTGCAATTGTGCGCCAACCTGGTGGCCAAACCGAGCCAGATGGCGGGCGTGCCCTACGCGGTGATCAGCCGTCAGGCGTTTGGCGTCTTCGGAGCCAATATTCCGGCGGTGATCCGCGGGCTGATAGCCTTCGCGTGGTACGGCATTCAGACCTATCTGGCCGCCAACGCCCTGATGCTGGTGGCGCTGAAGTTCTGGCCGTCGCTCTCTTCGCTTACCACAGGCGCGTTCCTGGGCCTGTCGCATCTCGGCTGGATCTGCTTTGCCATTATGTGGGTACTGCAGGCGATGGTTTTCTGGCACGGCATGAGCGCCATCAAGCGCTTTATTGATATCGCCGGTCCGGCGGTCTACGTGGTGATGCTGGCCCTCGCCGGCTGGATTGTATACAAGACCGGTTTTGACGGGATCTCCTTTACCCTCGCCAGCAAATCCCTGAGCGCGGGCGAGCAGACATGGCAGATGATCACCGCAACGGCGCTGGTGGTCTCCTACTTCTCCGGCCCGCTGCTCAACTTTGGCGACTTCTCCCGCTACGGCAAGAGCATGGGCGAGATCCGCCGCGGCAATCGCTGGGGCCTGCCGTTTAACTTCCTGCTGTTCTCCATCGTCACCGTGGTCATTGTCTCCGGTACCCAGTCGCTGTTTGGCCGCATGATCACCGACCCGATCGAAACCGTCAGCCGCGTAGGCAACGATCTGGCCGTGGCGATTGGCCTGCTGACGATGATCACCGCCACCATCGGGATCAACATCGTCGCGAACTTCGTCTCGCCGGCGTTTGATTTCTCTAACTGCTCGCCGCAGAAAATCAGCTTCCGTACCGGGGGGATGATTGCCGCCGTCGGCTCGATCCTGCTCACACCGTGGAACCTGTTCAACTCGCCGGAGCTTATCCACTACACCCTGGACGTGCTCGGGGCGTTCATCGGCCCGCTGTTCGGCATTCTGATTGCCGATTTCTACCTGATTAAACGCGGCAAAGTGTCGGTCGACGATCTGTTCGACGACACGCCAAAGGGCAAATACTGGTACCGCAACGGCTTTAACCCGAAAGCCATTGGCGCGCTGATCCCGTCCGTTGCCGTGGGCCTGGTGATCAGCTTTATTCCGGCCCTGCATGAGGTGGCGAACTTCAGCTGGTTTATCGGCGTCTTCCTCGGCGCCGTCACCTACCGCTGGCTGGCGCGGGAAGATCGCGAGACGACAGGCGCGGCGTCGTTCAGCTCCCGCGTGGCGACGCAAAAAGAGTAACTTCCTCCTTCCGGCCGCAGCTTATCTGCGGCCCGTTCATTCTGGCATCGTTCTTGCTGCGCCTTATCACCCCGCTATGCAAACACTAAGGCAGGAACCATGATGGATTACCAGACAGCGATCCGCGGCGCATTTTTTGATATTGCCCAGGCATGCGACAGCGCAGACGCGATTGCCCAACACGCGCGCTATCTTGAGGACGGGGTGCTGTTTATACAGAACGGGAAAATTCTGGCGCACATGCCGTGGCAGGAGGGCGAGCAGTATCTTGACCCTCACAAAGGCTATACCGACCTGCGCGGCAAGCTACTGCTGCCCGGTTTTGTCGATACCCACGTCCATTATCCGCAAACGGAGATGATCGGCGCCTTTGGCGAGCAGCTGCTGGAGTGGCTGACCACCTACACCTTCCCGGTGGAGAGCCAGTTTGCCGATGAAGCCTACGCGAAAGAGATCGCCGAATTTTTCATTCACCAGCTGATAAGCAACGGCACCACCACCGCGCTGGTGTTTTGCACGCTGCATCCGGAATCGGTCGAGGCGCTGTTTACCGAAGCCCTGCGCCTCAACATGCGCCTTATCGCCGGTAAGGTGATGATGGACAGACACGCGCCGGACTATCTGAGCGAAGACGCGAAACAGAGCTACCGGCAGACGCGGGCGCTGATCCAGCGCTGGCACCACCGGGGACGCCTGGGGTATGCCATTACCCCGCGTTTTGCACCGACGTCTTCACCCGAGCTGCTCGCGGCGGTGAGTTTACTCAGAGAGGAGTTTCCGGATACCTGGATGCAGACCCACCTGAGCGAAAACCCCAACGAAGTGGCCTGGGTGAGCGACCTCTGGCCGGAGCACGAGCGCTATCTGGACGTATATCACCACTACGGCCTGACCGGCGAGCGCAGCGTGTTTGCCCACGCGATTCACCTTCACCACAGCGAGTGGCAGTGCCTGCACGACACCGGTTCGGCGGTCGCGTTTTGCCCCACCTCTAACCTGTTTCTCGGCAGCGGGCTGTTTCGCCTGCCCGCCTGCTGGCAGCACAGGGTGCGGATGGGCATCGGCACCGACGTCGGCGCGGGTACCACCTTCAGCATGCTGCGCACGCTGGGGGAGGCCTACAAGGTCGGCCAGCTTCAGAGCTACCGCCTGCGCGCCAGCGAGGCGTTTTATCACGCCACGCTGGGCGGCGCGCACGCCCTCCGGCTGGACGATAAGATTGGCAACTTCACGCCCGGCAAAGAGGCGGATTTCGTGGTTATCGACCCTGACGTAACGCCGCTGCAGCGCCTGCGCAATCGCCGCTGTCAGGATATCTACGAACAGCTTTTTGTGCTGATGACCCTCGGCGACGAGCGCAACATCAGCGAAACCTGGGTCAACGGCGAGCGGGTGTGGTCAACTTCCCCGGTAGGTTGACCATCCGCCGGGCGCAATCACAAACGGCAGATGGAAGTGTTCGTCTGCCGTTTCTCCCGTCACAAAATCAATTTGCGCGCAGGGGTAGAGCGTGTCGCGACCGGTTTCGCTGAACCACGCGCCGATCTCCGCCACCAGCCGATAGCGGCCTTTTGGCAGGAAAGAGACAAATTCGGTGATGCGACCATTAGCATTGGTCACGCCCGTCGCCATGATTTCGCCCTCCCGTTCGAGATGGACCGTCACGCCCTCTGCGGGTTTGCCCGTCGAGATATCGAGAATATGGGTGCTGAGTGTGCTCATTCGCTAATAACTCCTTCCAGCCGAAGCAGCGTAATTTCCCGCAGCTGTTCCAGCGCGGCACGGACTTCCTGCGCGTCGCTGTTCTCCAACCGCGCGTGCAGCGCCTGTAAAATCTCCTCGCCGCTGCGGCCCTTCGCGCGGATCAGAAAGACGCGTCCGAAGCGGGCCTCGTAGCAGGCATTGCCCTCGCGCAGCGCCTGGGCAAGGTCAGCATCGCGATCGTTCACCGCGCCCTGCTCCTGGCGCGACAGCGCCGCCTCCGCCTGTGAACCTGCGGGTTTTTCCCCGATGCGCGGATGGGCGCTCAGGGCCTGCGCCAGCGCCGCTTCGTCCCAGTTTTGCGTCAGCGCGTTTGCCGTACTGAACAATTCGTCCCGGCTGGCGTAGGGCCGTCCGCGAACCAGAGCATCGGCCCACTCGGGGAGCGCCACGCAGGGATGAATCAGCGCTAAAGCCTTTTCGTGGGGAAGATGATTGAAGTCGTGCAGTGCGATCATAGTATCTCCTTTATTGTCTTCCTCCGGGTTATTGCACAAACCACGCCACTCTGAACGCGGGCATGAAACAGTCGATTCCGTATATCTCAACTGGAAATTTTTGATTCAAAAAAAGGCACGTTCACCGCGTTTGCGCACCTTAGCAGTGCAAACGTCCCCCTCACAACGCCGTTTTCATTACTCTGCAGCCTGGTACGCAAATTGCTGAATGTCTTTACACCCTGCAAAAGGAGATAAGCATGAGAGCAATCGTCATTGGCGCGGGTATTGGCGGCCTGAGCGCCGCCGTCGCGCTGAAGAAAGCGGGCATCGACTGTACCGTGTTTGAAGCCGTCAAAGAGATCAGGCCCGTCGGGGCGGCCATCTCCATCTGGCCTAACGGCGTGAAATGCATGCAGCACCTCGGCATGGGCGACATCATCGAGACCTACGGCGGTCCGATGCGTTTTATGGCCTACAAGGATTACCGGCGCGGCGACACCCTGACCCGCTTCAGCCTTGCACCGCTGGTTGAGCGTACCGGCGGGCGTCCCTGCCCCGTCTCGCGCGCTGAACTTCAGCGCGAAATGCTGGACTTCTGGGGGCGCGACAGGGTGCAGTTCGGCAAGCGCGTCGAACGCGTCCATGAAGACGACGCGGGCGTGAGCGTGACCTTCACCGACGGCACCACGGCAGCCGGCGATTTCCTGATTGCCGCCGACGGCAGCCACTCGGCGGTTCGCCCTTATGTGCTGGGATACACCCCGGAGCGCCGCTACGCCGGGTACGTGAACTGGAACGGGCTGGTGAAGATTGACGAAGAGATCGCCCCGGCGCACCAGTGGACCACCTTCGTTGGCGAAGGCAAACGCGTGTCGCTGATGCCCGTCTCCGGCGGACGCTTCTACTTCTTTTTTGACGTACCGCTGCCCGCGGGCCTGGCGGAGGATCGCACCACCCTGCGCGCCGATCTCACGGGCTACTTCCGCGGCTGGGCGCCGCCGGTGCAGAAGCTTATCGCGGCGCTGGATCCTGAAACGACCAACCGCATTGAAATACACGACATTGAGCCGTTCGACAGCCTGGTGCGCGGCAACGTCGCGCTGCTCGGCGATGCCGCGCACAGCACCACGCCGGATATCGGCCAGGGCGGCTGTGCGGCGATGGAAGACGCCGTTGTGCTGGGAGAATGCCTGCGCGAAAACCACAGCATCACGCTGGCGCTGCGGCAGTACGAAGCGCTGCGCTGCGACCGGGTGCGCGACCTGGTGCTGAAGGCGCGTAAACGCTGCGACGTCACCCACGGTAAAGACATGGCGTTGACGCAGGCCTGGTATCAGGAGCTGAAAGAGGAGACCGGGGAGCGCATCATCAACGGTCTGTGCGAGACCATTCAGGGCGGCCCGTTAGGCTGAACGCAAGAGGGACAACGATGAAAAGAGAACCGACTCCACCCGCCCACTGCACGTTTGAGCCAGAGGACTGGCTGCGCCTGGCGAAATGCTGGCATCCGGTCGCGCGCGCCTGCGACGTCGGCCCGGCGCCGGTCAAAGCGACCCTGCTGGACGAACAGCTGGTGATTTACCGGATCCACGACCAGGTCGTGGTCGCCCGTGACGTCTGCCCGCACCGCGGCGTGCCGCTGACGCTCGGCTTTCACGATGAGCACGGAATTATCTGCCCCTATCATGGCTTACGCTTTGGGGAGGACGGGCGCTGCAACCGTATTCCGTCCAGCCCCGACCAGCCCGTTCCGGCGAAGCTGAACCTGATTAACTACGCCGTGGAGGAGCGCTTCGGCCTGATCTGGACCTGCCTGGCGTTTGACCTGGACAATCCTGTACCGCTGCCCACCATGCCGCACTGGGATGACGACGGATTTCAGCAGATCAACTGCCCGGCGTTTGAAGTGAACGGCTTTGCCGGTCGTCAGGTAGAGGGGTTTCTGGACGTGGCGCACTTTGCCTGGATCCACACCGATACCTTTGCCGACCCCAATAATCAGCTGGTCCCCACCTATCAGCCGCAGGAGACGCCGTTCGGTTTTGTTGCCGATTACTGGAGCTCCGTGAGCAACTATCCCGCCAGTTCACCCGTGCAGGCGCCAGAAGGGTTTCAGTGGCTGCGCCATTTTGAAATGCATCTGCCGTTTACCGCCACCCTGACGATTCATTTTCCGGGAGAATCGCGACTGGTCATCATGAACGCCGCGTCGCCGGTATCATCGCGCGTCACCCGCATGTTCGCCCCTATCGCGCGTAACTTTGACCTGCATATTCCGGTGGAGGATGTGCATGCCTTTAACCTGCGCATTTTTGAAGAGGATCGCCTGATGGTCGAAACCCAGCGTCCGGAAAGTCTGCCGCTGGACCTGACGCTGGAAGCCCATATTCCCGCCGATAAAAGCTCAATTGCCTACCGTCGGGGACTGAAGAAGATGGGCTTTGGCGAATTTTTCCTCGTTTGACGGAGGCCGATATGCTGAGCGTAATTGTTGACGGGCTGTGGCGCGAGGGCGATAAAAGCCTCGCCGTCAGGCTGGTAGCTGAAGACGGTAACGCGCTGCCGGCGTGGCAGCCCGGCGCGCACATTGATGTGCACTTGCCCTGCGGCGCGGTGCGCCAGTATTCCCTTACCGGGGCATGTGGAGACGAGAGCTATCTTATCTGCGTGGGCCGGGAAACCGCCTCGCGCGGCGGATCGCGCTACGTTCACGAGACGCTGCGACCCGGGCAGATATTAGCGATTTCTGCTCCGCGCAATCTGTTTCCGCTGCATCAGTCTGAGCGGGTGTTGCTGCTGGCGGCAGGCATTGGCATTACGCCGCTGTATGCAATGGCCCTGCAGCTGAAGGCGGCCGGAACGCCGTTTACGCTGCACTATTACGTCAAACGCCGCGAAAGCGCGGCGTTTGCGCGCGAACTCTCCCTGTTCGGTGAGTGCCACATTGATACCGCCAGCCCGCGCACGGCTCTGGCAGAACATCTCCCGGCGGCTGAGGCAGGTCTTCACGCCTGGATCTGCGGCCCGGCAGGGTTTATGGAAAAAGTGCGAGACGTGGCGACGGCCAGGGGATGGGATGATGGCCATCTTCACTGCGAGGCGTTTCAGCCTGCGGCCCCTGCCGCACGCGGTGACGCAGGCGAGATCTTTACGGTCAAACTCGCCTCGACCGGGGAGCGCTGGCCGGTGCCCACGGATAAGACCATCGCTCAGGTATTACAGGAAAATGGCGTGGACGTACCGCTGTCATGCGAAATGGGGATCTGCGGGGCGTGCCTGACGCCGGTGATTGACGGCGTGGTGGATCATCGGGATAGCGTGCAGTCGGAGGCGGAAAAAGGCGGGACGGACCAGCAGGTGGCGCTGTGCTGTTCTCGAAGCCATTCCGGGGAACTGGTGATTGCGTTGTAAAACGAAAAAACCCTGCGATATTGCTATCGCAGGGTTTCGAATTTGGCGGAAGCGTAGAGATTCGAACTCTAGAACCCTTTCGGGTCGCCGGTTTTCAAGACCGGTGCCTTCAACCGCTCGGCCACGCTTCCAAAGTGAGGCGCACTATAAACATCTATTAGCACCTTGTAAAGCAGGAATTTTTCTATTTTTACCCACCGGCGTTTGACTGCGCAAAAATCACCCAGACGCTTGCCGCAAATCGGTCACAGCCCCCTTGTACATACCGTTACACAGCAACGCTCATCCTTTTAAATCGCTCTGGTATAGAATGCCACAAAAATAAACGGTCATTTGTTGTGTAATTGTTATAAATCTGAGTCCCCACAGATTTAGAAATTACTGCCATGCAGTGTTACTGGTTGATGATGAAAATCAAAAATACGCTTTGCTTACATATCCTGATGGCGACCCTGGCCATTTTGTTCCTCTGTGTTCACCCGCTGGTGACGAGCTTCAATCCGCCCCTCACCTTCCAGCCGCTGATTAAATCAATGGCGGGCACGCCTAAAGAACAAGCGGAAAAAATTGCGACTATTTCCCATGCCTTAGAAGGGAATGCTATTTTCTTCATTGGCGCATCTGAGGTTGCCACCTCAGAAGATGAACATTACGCTGTATATAATTACTTTAATAAGCAATTGCACAAACCCGTCGTAGCGTATGGCGATGCATTCGTCGATGATGAAACGCAATTTTTACTGTTCTCACGTTTTAAAAATAGCCTTAACGCAAACAGTAAAGTTGTTCTGCTTCTGGCACCTGACAGCTTTTACTCGAAAGGGCTGCCACCGGCTATCTATGCCGATAATTTTCCCGGCTCTATTTTTAATCCACTGATGAAGGATCCGCAGGCGCGCCAGCTGCTGGTTAATTATTTAAAGCATATTGATAGTAAAGAAATAAGCCATTTAACCTTTGGCCAAATGCGCGTCTTTGGCTGGCACCCCGATCTGATGTGGGACGAGCTGAGCTTCCAGTTTGCCAACGTCTGCACCCTGATAAAAAACGACTGGCTGGCGCTGCTCAACGTCACGCCCCAGACGGTACAGCCCTGGCCGCAGCAGCCAGCCGCCCACATTGCCCCCGACTGGGACAAAGAGCTGGCGAATGCGCGCGAGTTAAATAAAAAACGCCAGCAGAGCGCGGCCACCCTGTGGATGGACAAAACGATTTACGAGGAGGACAGTGCGCGGCAGCAGTGGGATGATACGCCGGTCGTGCCTGCGCAAATCGCCGCCTTCAGTAAAACCGTCCAGCTGCTTAAAGAACACCACGTGCAGGTGATTGCTATCGTCGACCCGGTTAACCCCTGGGCGCTTTACAATACCGATACCTTCCGCCCGGTTGATAAACAAATTAAAACCATTCTGGAAAAGAACCAGATCCCTTATTTAGATATGTACGCCATGCCTTATCAGAATGGCTGGAACTGGGATCGTTTGCACCCTTCCGAACTGGCCTGGGTTCCTATGATTCGCTTTATTGCACAGAGTTTTAAATGATGAAAATCGCGCTCCGTCTTTTTTTACTTTATCTCCTGCTGGCGATCACCATCGTCGCGTGGACCTCTGTCGATGACAGCATGAGTATGCAGCTGCATTTTGAATATCAAAAGTTCTGAGGCCGAATGATGTACAGCTCAGGAATGTTCTTTGTTTATTTATTTTCATCCGCGCTGGCGTTTGCGCTGGTTAATCGCGTATTACGCCATCGTCTAACCTGGTTATCTGCGCTCTCTGTTCTGACGGCGCTGGGATGGGGATATATATTTCAGGGTGATTATATTGTCCCCGTCGCCGTTTTTTTCAGCTTTTATGTTTTTGCCACGCTAAAAGAGAAGGGATGGTTAAAAACGTGGCAGGCGGTCGTTCTGACATTATTGCCGCTGCTGCTGGTGAAATTACATTTAAATAACCACTGGGGCATGATCGGCCTCTCTTTTATGACGTTCCGCGCGCTGGACGTGCTGCTCTATCGCAGTAAAAAAGAAGGTCAGAATTTCCTGCACTATTTCTGCTATCTGTTTATGCCCTTTATTATCCTGGCCGGCCCAATGTACCGCTGGCGGACATGGATGAGTGACGTCAGCAAGCCCGTATTTGCCCTTAACCGTGAACAGTTTTTAGTCGCGTTAGAGCAAATCATTACCGGCATTGTCCAGAAGTTCCTGTTTGCCATGCTGATTGATTCGCTTGTCGTGCAGCCCTGGAGCCATAAACCGTTTACGCTGACCGTGGGCGTGGTGATGTCGATTGCCTACAGCACCTACCTGTACTTTGATTTTGCGGGCTACAGCAATATGGCCATCGGCGCAGGCCGCCTGTTTGGACTCAATATTCCGGCAAACTTCAACATGCCGCTTCTGGCAAAGAATCCGCAGGATTTCTGGCGCCGCTTCCACATCAGCCTGTCTGAATGGCTGCGCGATGTGGTCTTTATGCCCGTTTATATGAACCTGATGAAATTCAACTTTTTCCGTCAGAACAAAACGCTGGCGCAAAATATCGGTATTTTTTGCACCTTATTCTGCATGGGGGCATGGAATGGACTGGAACGCCATTACGTCATCAGCGGCGCGCTGTTTGGCGCGATTTCCGTCGCTCACAACATGCTGCTGTGGTCAGCCAAACGCAGCCCGGCATTGCACCGCGGCCTGCAGTATCCGGCCGTTGCGTTTTTAGGGCGAATTCTGACGCTGGGAAGCGCCGCGGGATCCCTTTACATCTTTAGTGGAATGTCACCTCTATGAAAAATCACTCCGATCTTCAGGAATTGCAGGATTTCTTACGTGCGGCATTGTGCGATCCCGCCTCCCCGCAGCAGCTGGCCATCAGCGGCAGCGACGAAGCCTTAAGCTGGCTACAGCTTTCCGCTGCCGTGACGGACTGGGCGCAGCGCTATCAGCGCTGCCAGCCTGTTGCCGGTACGCCGGTCGTATTGTACGGACACCAGCAGGCCGAGTTCGCCGTGGCGATTTATAGCTGCCTGCTGCACAACATTCCGTACATCCCGGTGGACTGCATCTATCCGCAGGAGCGCCTTCGGGAGATCTGCCATCTGGCCAGCGCCCCTTACTATTACGACGTCGCGACCCGGCAGTTCATCGCCACCGGGGAACCGGGCAAGGTACTGGAGGAGCAGGATCTGGCCTACATCATGTTTACTTCAGGCAGCACAGGTAAACCTAAAGGCGTGCAGATTGGACGTGAAAGCGTATGGCACTTCATGAAATGGGTCAGCCAGGACTTTTCACTGCCGGAAAAACCGGTCCTGATGAACCACGCGGTATTCAGCTTTGACCTCTCCTTGATCCCTTTGCTGGCGAATCTGGCGATGGGCGGACACATCGTGCTGAACGCCAAAGAAGACATTCAGAAAGAGAACTGGCTGGAGCGACTGAAAAGCAACGCGGTCTCCGCCTGGGTTTCCACCCCCTCTTTTGCTTACCAGCAGCTGCTTTCCCCGCAGTTCAACAGCGAGTATTTGCCCGCGCTCAACGTCTTTATCTTCATTGGTGAAGTGCTCAATAAGGCGCTGGTTAAACAGCTTCGCCGCCGCTTCCCGCAGGCCAAAATCATTAACTCCTATGGCCCTACGGAAGCGACGATCGCGACGACCGTGGTTGAAATCACGGATGCGATCCTCAACAGCGACAGCGCCGTGCTGCCGGTGGGGGTCATGATGCCTGAGAGCAAAATGGAAATTTCCGCCGACGGCGAGCTGATTATCTGGGGTAAAAACGTCATGCGCGGATATCTCGGCCTGCCGCAGGAGAACGCGGCGAAATTACTCCGTCGGGAAGATGAAGCGTTTCGCGGCTACCGTACCGGCGATCTGGGCTATGAAGCGGGGCTGATCTACTGCCAGGGCCGCAACGACAGCCAGGTCAAACTGAACGGTTACCGTATTGAAATCAACGAGATTGAAAACCGCCTGCTGGCCATGTCCGGCATCAACGAAGCGGTGGTTCTGCCGCTGATGAAATCCTGCGGCAGCGTGCTGCGCATTGCCGCGTTCTGCGTGACGGATATGGCGCCGGACACCATCAAAACGTCGCTGTCGAAGGTGGTTCCGCACTATATGGTGCCTTCACAAATTATCGTAAAAGACGCTTTGCCGCTGAATCCTAACGGCAAAATTGACCGCAAGCTGCTGGACGCTTACGCCCGCACAAATTAATGACTCCAGGAAAAATTATGGAACAAGAAATTCTCGCCCTGTTCGAAAAAGTGTTATCCCGTAAGGTGGGCTTTCACGATGAACTGATTGAATCCGACATTCTCGACTCCATCCTGGCGGTCGATATGGTGCTGGAAGTGCAGGACGTTTACGGTTGCATGATCCCGCCAACTGACGTAGCGACGGTGCTAAAAACCCCGGCGGACCTGGCCCGCTATATTGAAGAAAACCGCTAAACGCCCCTGCTGTTAATGCAGCCCTGAAGGCTCTGTAGGATCGCTCCAGAGCCTTCATTCCTCCCCCTCCCCCTCCCCCTGAACGCTCTCCTGCTCCCTTTCACAGGAATGAAACCGACTGCTTTTATTATTTCTCCTACACTTTAGTAGTACTGTCGGTACGGGAAACAGAAAAAGCCAACTTAATTAAGGCATTAATGATTCGCTGTGCGCTCAGCCCGGGAACGTTTTGCCTTTAACAGAGGAGTCTGCGGTATGGCATTCGTAACAACGAAAGATGGCGTCAATATTTACTACAAAGACTGGGGTCCAAAAGAGGCTCAACCCATTGTTTTCCACCACGGCTGGCCGCTAAGTGCCGATGACTGGGATAACCAGATGCTCTTCTTCCTTGCAGAAGGCTATCGCGTTATCGCTATCGATCGTCGCGGTCACGGGCGTTCGGACCAGGTGAGTGAAGGCCACGATATGGATCATTATGCGGCCGACGCGTCGGCCGTGGTGGAAAGCCTGGATCTGCGCAATGCCGTGCACGTCGGTCACTCCACCGGCGGCGGCCAGGTCGCCCGCTATGTTGCGCAGTACGGACAACCGCAGGGGCGCGTCGCCAAAGCGGTGCTCGTCAGCGCCGTCCCGCCGCTGATGGTCAAAACGGACAGTAACCCCGGAGGAACGCCCATCGAGGTTTTCGACGGCTTCCGCAAAGCGCTGGCGGCTAACCGCGCCCAGTTTTACCTCGACATCGCCAGCGGTCCGTTCTACGGCTTTAATCGGGATGGCGCGGACGTTTCACAGGGCACGATTCAGAACTGGTGGCGTCAGGGCATGATCGGCAGCGCCAAGGCCCACTATGAGGGGATTAAGGCGTTTTCAGAAACCGACCAGACGGAGGATCTAAAAACCATCAAGGTTCCCGTTCTGGTGATGCAGGGCGACGACGATCAGGTCGTGCCGTATAAGAATGCTGCCCTGCTGCAGGACAAGCTGCTGGCGAACAGCGTACTGAAAATTTATCCGGGCTTCCCGCACGGGATGCATACCACGCACGCGGATACCATTAACGCGGACATCCTGGCCTTTATCCGCTCATAAACGTCAGGTTTGAGATTCACGTAAAAAGAAAAACCCCAGGTTAACAAGTAACCTGGGGTTTATATCTGGCGGAAGCGCAGAGATTCGAACTCTGGAACCCTTTCGGGTCGCCGGTTTTCAAGACCGGTGCCTTCAACCGCTCGGCCACACTTCCTAAGTGAGGCGAACTATAAACACCTCACCGCGAGCTGTAAAGAGTGGCTGCACTCGTTCGCTGTAAAAATAGTCAAAACGTGTTTAATCGGTTGAACTGACGACACATCGACGATTTTATCAGCACAGACCTAGTGTTTTTTGATGTACATGTCTTTCGTGAAATAGTACCCCAGCTTATCCGGCGTAAATCCGCCTATCCACGGTTTCACCAGGTGCGTACGGACGTAGTGATAAACCGGAATGGCCGGTACATCACGCCCCAGCAGATCTTCCGCCTGCTGGTAGAACTTACCCCGCTCTTCCGCTGATTTGGCTTTTGCGGCATTGAGCAGCGCGCGATCGTAGTCCGGATTGCTGTACTGGCTGGTGTTTTCGCTGTCTCCCGTGCGGAAGTTGTTCAGGAAGGTCGCCGCGTCGTCGTAATCGGCAATCCACGCGTACCGCACCGCGTCAAAGTTGTGGGTATGCATAGTATCCAGCATGGTTTTCCACTCCTGATTTTGCAGCTTCGCGTCCACCCCGAGGTTTTTCTTCCACATGGAGCTGGCGGCAATCGCGATGCGCTGGTGCGATTCAGAGGTGTTGTAGAGCAGGTTGAAGCTCAGAGGATGGCTGGCGTTATATCCGGCCTCGTTCAGCAGCTTTTTCGCCTCAGCGATACGCTTGTCCAGCGGCCAGCTGGCGTAATCCGGATTCTGTAGCTTCACGCCGCCGATATCCGGCTGGCTGATAAGCCATGCCGGGCGCTGTCCCTGCCCTAATACTTTTCCGGCAATGATGTCTTTATCGAGCGCCATGTTCAGCGCCTTACGCACGCGGGCGTCGTTGAACGGCGGCCGGGTGGTATTGAATTCGTAGTAATAGGTCGCCAGCTGAGGTGAAACGTCCAGCTCGCTGCCCAGGGTTTTCTTGAGCTGGGCAAACTGGTTAATCGGCACCGTGTACACGATGTCAATTTCGCCCGCTTTATAGCGGTTCACGTCCGAGGCCTCGGACGTGATGGGCAGGTAGGTGACTTTGTTAATCACGGTATGCGCGTTATCCCAGTAGCGCGGGTTGCGCTCCGCCACGATGCGTTCGTTGACCACCCACTGCGACAGCTTATACGCCCCGCTGCTGACGAAATGCTCCGGTTTGGTCCACTTATCGCCGAAACGGCCAATCAGCACTTTATCCACCGGCACCAGAGACGGGTGCGCCAGCATCGCGAGGAAGGCCGCGTTTGGCTGCGTGAGCGTCACTTCCAGCGTGGTGTCGTTAATCGCTTTTACGCCCAGCGTATCGGGCGCTTTTTTCCCCTGAGCAATATCGGCCGCGTTGGCGATATGCATATTGCCCGGATAGCTGGCATACGGCGAAGCCGTTTTCGGATCGATCAGGCGCTGCCAGCTCCAGACTACATCCTCTGCGGTAATCGCCGTGCCGTCGCTCCAGGTGATGCCCGGGCGCAAATGGAACGTCCAGACGGTGTTGTCCTTGTTCTCCCATTTTTCCGCCAGTCGGGGTTGGACTTCGCCTGTCGGGGAGACGCTTACCAGTCCTTCGAATAAATCGCTGATAATATTGAATTCGACATCGCTTTCGACTTTATGCGGGTCGAGCGAAGCCGGTTCACTGCCGTTGTTTCTGACCAGTTCCTGCTTATCGGCCAGCGCGGTTCCTGCCGGCACGTTAGCCGCCCAGGCTGCCGTGCTGGCGCACAGGATCCCTGCGGTTAACAAAGAGAGCGTAAAGTGAGTGCGTGTTTGTGGTTTCATTTCCTTCGCCTTATAGTCTGTTTTATGACGATCCGGAAATAACTCTTAGCGTTCGAATGGTAATAACGCAATATTTTTCAGTAACCTATAAGAGCTTGATCTGGTAAATTGTCGCAAACCGCTGTTCATACTGGTGAAACGGATTTCTGCAGAAGAAATAACCACCTCCGGCGCTAACGTGCTGAGTAAAGATGGGTAAAACCACTTTGAGACTGGCGTGTCGTTTCCTATTCTTTCCGCTAATTACATCTGTCATAAGAGAGTGACTCATGGATCGTATAATTACTTCTTCACGCGACCGCACATCGCTACTCAGCACCCACAAGGTGCTGCGCAATACCTATTTCATGCTCAGCCTGACGCTGGCTTTCTCAGCGATCACCGCCACCGCCAGCACCGTGCTGATGCTGCCATCTCCAGGGCTGATCCTGACGCTGGTGGGTATGTATGGTCTGATGTTCCTGACCTACAAAACCGCTGACAAGCCCGTTGGTATTCTGTCCGCGTTTGCCTTCACCGGGTTCCTGGGCTACATCCTGGGGCCGATGCTGAATGCGTATCTGTCTGCCGGTATGGGCGATCTTATCGGCATGGCGCTGGGCGGTACCGCGCTGGTATTCTTCTGCTGCTCGGCCTACGTGCTGACCACCCGTAAGGACATGTCCTTCCTCGGCGGTATGCTGATGGCGGGTGTTGTGGTAGTGCTGGTGGGCATGGTGGCAAACATCTTCCTGCAGCTGCCTGCCCTGCATCTGGCGATCAGCGCCGTGTTTATTCTGATCTCTTCAGGCGCGATCCTGTTTGAAACCAGCAACATCATTCGCGGCGGTGAGACGAACTATATCCGCGCCACCGTGAGCCTGTATGTGTCGCTGTACAACATCTTCGTCAGCCTGCTGAGCATCCTGGGCTTCGCCAGCCGCGATTAAGCTGCAGCGCTGTTAACCTGGCCCCGCTTATGCGGGGCTTTGTTTTTTGGTACACTGCTGCGGTTTTTGACTGACGCGTGAATGACTATGTTGAGTTTTGAAGGCAAAGAGATCGAGACCGATAACGACGGTTATCTGAAAGAGAGTGGCCAGTGGAGCGAGCCGCTGGCGGAGAAAATTGCGGAAAACGAAGGGATTACCCTCTCTCCCGAACACTGGGAAGTGGTGCGTTTTGTTCGCGAGTTCTATCTTGAATTCAACACCTCTCCGGCGATCCGCATGCTGGTTAAAGCCATGGCCAATAAGTTCGGCGAAGAGAAAGGCAACAGCCGCTATCTGTATCGTCTGTTCCCGAAAGGCCCGGCAAAACAAGCCACCAAAATTGCCGGCCTGCCTAAGCCGGTGAAGTGTATTTAATACCGAATCCCGAAGTTTACGTATTCGCGCCCGGGTTGATGCGGTTCCGTTAACACCTTATCAACCCGCGCGCTGCGCGGCCCGCCCGCTTTCAGCCACGCCACCAGCTTGTCGACCTGCTCCGCTTCGCCGCAGGCGACCACCTCAACGCTGCCGTCGTCCATATTTCGCGCGTATCCCGTTATCCCAAGCTCAACCGCTTCGCGCTGGGTGCTGTAGCGGAACCCCACGCCCTGAACAACGCCGTGAACCCAGGCAATGGTGCAGACTTTTGACATTTTTCTTCTCCTTAACGTAGCGTTTTCGGCAAACAGCCATAGTGCTGCCGGAAACGGGCGGTGAAACGAGAGCTGGAAAGATACCCACATTGTAATGCGATTTCGCCAATTGGTAATCGGGTTGACTGTAGCTGTGACAAAGCAACGGCCATCCTCACCTCCTCCACGATCTGGCGAAAACTCTGCGACTCTTCACGCAAGCGTCTGCGCAGCGTCGGCACGCTTAAGGCCAGACGGCTGGCAACCTCCTGGGCGGTCCAGGCTCTGGCGGGCGACAGCATAATGAACTGCCGCACCTGCTCGGTCAGGTTACTGTTGCGCTCAACAAGCAGCGGACCCGCCACGCCATCGTGCAGCAGGGCCAGCAGAAGGCCGAAAGCCTGATGCTTTTGGAGCGCCTCCGGTAAATCCTGACGCACGGCGCGCAGCAGATTGTCCCACATAAATGCCAACCCCTCGCTCAGCGGGGCGCAGAGCGAATGCAGCGTCGTGCGCGGCCAGGACTTCAGGTAATGCGCTTTAAACTCGGCGACAATCTCCGGGGACAACATCAGCAAATCCGAGTGAAACAGACCGTTTACAGGCTGATTGATTATCTCCATCGCCGTATTGGCCGGGATAATGATGAGCTCATCCCGTGTCGCTTCCAGACGGTTATCATCCTGAACTATCACCTTAGTGCCGTGAGTGATATGACAAATAGCCGGAAAAAACAGTTTAACCTGGTGCAGGCGATGCATTTTGCTGGCAGTCACTTCACCCGCGGTAAGATGGTTATGTCGAAAATGAAACTCCTGCACCCTGTCATCCTTATCTGCTGTAGGTTGCCGTTAACTGAGCCTTTGCCAGAGTGTGACTATTGATCATAAAACCGACCAGCGCGCCGCTGGCATTGTTGTCGACGGGCAGTTTATCCACGTCCAGGGCCCAGACGGTAATCTGATAGCGATGAGGCTTGTCCCCTTCGGGTGGACATGCGCCGCCGAATCCAGAATAGCCGAAATCATTACGCCCCTGCACAACGCCGGCAGGTAATTTCTCGCCGTTAGGGTTACCGGCATCAGCGGGAAGCGTCATTGTCTTCGCCGGAATATTGGCTACGGTCCAGTGCCACCAGCCGCTGCCGGTGGGCGCATCCGGGTCATATACCGTGACGGCAAAACTTTTCGTACCGGCGGGCGGATTTTTCCATGCCAGCTGTGGAGAAATATTCCCACCGTGGCAGCCAAATCCTTCAAATGCCTGCTGTTGCGCCAGTCGCCTTTCGCCGGAAATATCCTGGCTGGTGACGTCGAAAGGCGTTGTTGCTAAAACCTGAAAACTCATCGCCGCCAGAGCGGCTATTGCTATCACACTGCGCTTTTTCATGGGTGCACCCTCTGCTGTACCGGAAGCCCCACTCTAAACCCAGCGGCAATATCGTAATGTGCCTAAGCGATTTGATTTTGTGCCGAAACGCTCAACGGCATCCGCAGATGATTGCGCCTTGCTGAATGTGCTACTCTACGCACCGTGAGTATGTACGTGTACAAACAGTAAATGGGATTTTTTGCGTGAAAGGAAAACGATATGAATGTCACTGATGAAGCTCTGTTGCGTTCTGGTTTCACACTGTCTGACTTGCAGAAGATAAAAAATAACGTTGAGAGATACGGTGGAACGCTTGAAGAGGCGATTTACGATCTCGCCCGTCGATTTAATACCTTACTTTGGGTAGCCAGTGTATGCTTCACGATCCTGATTATACTTGTCGTTTTCAGTTCACCTCTCAAAGCATTGGCGTGGGGGCTGGCGATTATCATAGGGGTAAGCATTATGACTCTCGCACAGCCTCCTGTACTGTCGTATAAATCCTGGCGTTACCGAAAAAGCACCAGAGATTAACGGATTCCGTTATCTGTTGTTATCAGATCAAAAATGACCTTGGCTTTAACGCCATATCCGACAATCTTCATCGTGAGTTTAGGCGCGCCCATCGTACTGACTTTGCGATAGTAATCGTGTGGAAGCCATCGAAACAATCTCCACGCTCCCGTTTTTCGGGCTAGTCCAGCGATACTATAGACACTGGCACCAAGAGTAACACCGTTATAAAAAGCCAATCCTGAGTTGGGACTGAACCCCATAAACTGAGCTGTTTCCATAACGGTATCAGCAATCATTCCCTGTGAAGGTTTTTGTCCTGCTGGTAGATCAAAGTTGAGTACTTCCCGGGTCAACCCGTTAATTCCATCAGCAATAAGGACAGCTCCTGCAAACATGCCTATCGGCCCCATAGTGGATAACATCACAAATCCACCAAACAAAACGACGCCTGATAGCACAACATTCACTGCCGAAATGACATATCCGACAATTTTATTATTTTCCCTGACAAACTCGACTTTTGCATAAAGCTGCGCGGCGCGGGTTCTTAGCAGATGCTCTTGCTCACGAAGATTTTCCGTTTCAGCTCGAAGATTCTTGATGCAAACCATACATTCTTCATCTGTTCTGGCACGACGCGCTGTTGCAAACTCCTTTTCAACGACCTGTTTTATTTCTTCTACAAACTTGATACGACAAAGCCCGTCCTGAAGGTAGAAGGCTGATAACTGGTTGGCTGTATCAACGAGCTTACGCGCCTCCAGATTAACCATGGTCTCAGACCATGCCCTGTTTCTTCCCTTATTTAGTAACGCAATATCCATTTTGATTCCCTCCGGCTTTTTAACGGTAACGAGCTTAATTACTCCATCGCTTTGATTATTTTACGTGCGACGCGATCAGGAACAACAGAAAATGATTTCAACAAGCTCTGATCCGTTTTGATGTGCTACTCTACGCGCCATTTCCCTGAAATCGACAGAACAGCAAATTATGAGTGTACGTTTAGTGTTAGCCAAAGGGCGCGAGAAATCATTACTGCGCCGTCATCCCTGGGTCTTTTCCGGCGCGGTTGCCCGTATGGAAGGCAAAGCCAGCCTCGGTGAAACCATTGATATCGTTGACCATCAGGGGAAATGGTTAGCGCGCGGCGCCTACTCGCCAGCGTCCCAGATCCGTGCTCGCGTCTGGACGTTTGATAAAGATGAAACCATCGACATCGACTTCTTCGTTCGCCGTCTGCAGCAGGCGCAGCAGTGGCGCGACTGGCTGGCAAAACGCGACGGGCTGGACAGCTACCGCCTGATTGCCGGGGAGTCCGACGGCCTGCCGGGCGTGACCATCGATCGCTTCGGTAACTTCCTGGTGCTGCAGCTCCTGAGCGCCGGAGCGGAATACCAACGCGCCGCGCTGATCAGCGCGCTGCAAACGCTCTTCCCACAGTGCGCTATTTACGACCGCAGCGATGTGGCGGTGCGCAAAAAAGAGGGCATGGAGCTGACTCAGGGGCCCGTCACGGGCGAACTGCCGCCTGCCCTGCTGCCTATTGAAGAGCACGGCATGAAGCTGCTGGTGGATATTCAGGGCGGGCACAAAACGGGTTACTACCTCGACCAGCGCGACAGCCGTCTGGCTACGCGTCAGTACGTTGCCGACAAACGCGTGCTGAACTGCTTCTCCTATACCGGCGGTTTTGCCGTTTCGGCACTGATGGGCGGCTGTGCTCAGGTGGTGAGCGTGGACACCTCGCAGGAAGCGCTGGACGTGGCAAAACAGAACGTCGAGCTCAACAAGCTGGATTTGAGCAAAGCTGAGTTTGTACGCGATGACGTGTTCAAGCTGCTGCGTAAATATCGCGACCAGGGCGAGAAGTTCGACGTCATCGTGATGGATCCGCCAAAGTTTGTGGAAAACAAAAGCCAGCTGATGGGCGCGTGCCGCGGGTATAAAGATATCAACATGCTGGCTATCCAGCTGCTGAACCCGGGCGGGATTCTGCTCACCTTCTCCTGCTCCGGCCTGATGACCACAGATTTATTTCAGAAAATCATCGCCGATGCCGCAATAGATGCTGGCCGTGATGTACAATTTATAGAGCAGTTCCGTCAGGCAGCCGATCACCCCGTGATTGCTACCTACCCGGAAGGACTGTATCTGAAAGGGTTTGCCTGTCGCGTCATGTAACTTGAAAAGAGAAATATTGCCCGCACATAACGTGTAAGTAGTGTTTCCCGGGAGGTGACTATGATTGCCAGCAAATTCGGTATCGGCCAGCAGGTCCGCCACACTTTGCTAGGGTATTTGGGTGTGGTCGTGGATATCGACCCGGAGTATTCCCTTGATGAACCGTCAGCAGACGAGCTGGCGGTGAACGCAGAGCTTCGCGCCGCGCCCTGGTACCACGTGGTAATGGAAGGTGACGATGGACAACCCGTTCACACCTATCTGGCCGAAGCGCAGCTGAGTAGCGAGCTGCAGGAAGAACATCCGGAGCAACCCACAATGGATGAACTTGCTCAGACTATCCGCAAACAGTTACAGGCTCCGCGCCTGCGGAACTAAGCGTGTAAAAAAAGCCCGATGAACGGGCTTTTTTTATTACTTCGCCAGCCCCAGACGGGGGATGTCGATCGCCGGACAGCGATCCATGACGACCTTCAACCCCGCATCCCGCGCCAGCACGGCGGCCTGCTCGTTAATTACGCCCAGCTGCATCCACAGCGTTTTCGCCCCTACGGCGATAGCGTCCTGCGCCACTTCCCACGCCGCCTCGGAATTGCGGAAGACATCGACCATATCAATTTTTTCCGGCACGTCAGCGAGCGTGGCGTAACCCTGCTGGCCCAGCAATGTTTTCCCCGCCACCTTTGGCGAGACCGGGATAACGTGATAGCCCTGATCGAGAAGGTATTTCATTACCCGATAGCTTGGACGATCGGGTTTATCGCTCGCGCCCACCAGCGCAATGGTATGCGTGGATGTCAGAATCTCGGCAATATCGTTCTCTTTCATGGTTTTTCTCCTGGCTTTTTTAAAAGTGTACGCCAAACCGCACATCTCAACCATCCATCCCATACAGATGCATGAGGGCAAAACGGCGAAATATGTCTATATGTTAGTAAACGTGATTATCGAAAAATTTAGATACATTAATGCGGCGACAGGATTTCTGACGGGAGCCTTCTATGAAAACCGGTATTGCCACTGCTCTGATTGCGTTAGTGATGCCGGTCTGCGTTTTTGCTACCACGCTCCGGCTCTCTACCGACATTGATCTCCTTGTTCTGGACGGAAAAAAGGTCTCCAGCTCGTTATTGCGCGGTGCAGACAGCATCGAGTTAGATAACGGGCCGCATCAGCTGGTCTTCCGGGTAGAAAAGCCGATCGGTCTGGCTAATCACGAGCAACGGATGTACATCTCCCCGCCGCTGATCGTCAGCTTTAATACCCGGCAAATCAGTCAGGTGAATATCACCCTGCCTCGCCTTGAAACGGAGAAGGAATCTGCGGCCTTCGACGCGTCCCCCCGCGTTGAACTGCTGGACGGGGATGCGATGCCGATTCCGGTGAAGCTGGATATTCTGGCTTTAACGACCTCACCGAAAGGCCCGGATTACGAGGCCGCGACCCAAACCTATAACAAAGCGGGGAAACGCGCCTCGCTTCCTCAGTTTGCCACCATGATGGCGGACGACAGTACGCTTTTATCCGGCGTCTCTGAACTGGACGTTATTCCTCCCCAGTCCCAGACCCTGACGGAACAGCGCCTTAAATTCTGGTTCCAGCAGGCCGATCCCGACACGCGGGCCCGTTTTTTACAGTGGGCAAAACAACAACCTTCATCATAAGCCACATTTTTTACGCCTTTCTCTTGCAGCGTCAGACGGTTCCCGTCATCGTGTAGGCAGTTAACCTGATGGATATGATTATGGAACTGACAACACGCACGCTGCCTGAGCGCAAACACATTGCTCTTGTGGCGCACGATCACTGTAAACAAATGCTGCTTAACTGGGTTCGCCGCCATCAGTCTTCGCTGGAAAAGCACGCCCTGTCGGCGACCGGCACCACCGGTAACCTGATCCAGCGCGAAACGGGTCTGCAGGTGAATGCCATGCTGAGCGGCCCGATGGGCGGCGATCAGCAGGTCGGCGCGCAGATTTCCGAAGGGAAAATTGATGTGCTGATCTTCTTCTGGGACCCGCTGAACGCGGTTCCGCACGATCCGGATGTTAAAGCGCTGCTGCGCCTGGCGACGGTGTGGAATATTCCGGTGGCGACGAACCTGTCGACGGCGGATTTCATCATCGAATCGCCGCAGTTTAACTCGCCGGTTGATATCCTTATTCCGGACTATCAGCGTTATCTTTCCGATAGACTGAAGTAGTTTTTTTGCCGGGTGGCGGCTACGCCTTACCCGGCCTGGAAAATCTTTCCTGACATCGTTATGGTTTACGCGCTACCGGCACATCAATACTCTTCAGGATATCGACAAACACGGATGGCTCCTCTTTATTAAACAGCAGCCACACGCGATGCCGCGCGCGGGTGATGGCCACATACAGCAAACGCCGCTCTTCGGCATCCGGGAAGTCTTCCGGCACCGGCAGCAGGGCCTCTTCCATCACCGACTCGCGGGCCGGAGCCGGGAAACCGTCGCTCCCCTCTTTCAGCCCCACCACAATCACATAGTCAGCCTGCTGCCCTTTGCTGGCGTGAATGGTCATAAATTCAAGCTGCAGTTTCGGCCAGCGGGTGGCGGCTTTTTCCAGCGCCGCGGGCTTAAGGTGATGGTAGCGCGCCAGCACCAGAATACGTTCATCGGGCTTCGCGTAGCCGCTGAGCTTGTCCAGCAGCGGCTCCAGCTGGTCATCCGCCAGCAGGGTGACCGCTTTTTTATCCCCTGGGCGCAGGCTATTGAGCGGCTTGGCCAGCTGATGCGGGTTTTGCTGGATAAAGCGGTTGGCTATCTCACCAATGCGTGAATTGAAGCGGTAGGTGGTGTCCAGATCGCTGCGATCCCCTTCGCCAAAATAGTGGTGGAACGCGGTCGTCAGGGAGAGCTGCGCCCCGCTGAAGCGATAGATGGCCTGCCAGTCGTCACCCACCGCAAACAGCGATGTATGTTTATTTTGCGCCCGTAGCGCCGAGAGCAGTGCAGCACGCTGCGGGGAGATGTCCTGGAACTCATCCACCAGAATGTGTTTCCACGGGCTGACAAAACGTCCCTTTTCAAGAATGATGATGGCCTGATGGATTAAACCGGAGAAATCGACGGCATTTTCCTCTTTCAGCGCGGTTTTCCAGGCTTTCAGCAGCGGAGCCATCAGCTTGACCCGCTTCGAAAACAGATCGCGGATCGCCTCCGGCGCGCTTTCAATCATCTCTGCCTGCGTTCCACCGTGCATTCGCATCAGGCTGACCCAGCGGTCAAGTCGCGAACCCAGACGACGCGCCAGTTTGTCATCCTGCCAGAAGCTGCCCTCTGGCACCTCCCAGCCGAGCTCCTCCTCCAGCCACTGACGCCACCCTTTCGCCTGCGCCTTTTTCTCACTGCACTGCTGGCGCCACGTTTTGATGAACAGCGCCTGACGCGCCTGCGCGTCGTTTTCCAGCTTACTGATGGAAGGCACTTTTTTACTGCCCTGATGAATAATATGCAGCGCAAGGGCATGGAAGGTTCTGGCCGTGATATCCCGCGTGTGAAGTCGTTCCTGGATGCGTTCGTCCATCTCCTGGGCAGCCTTGCGGCCAAAGGCCAGAAGCAGAATTTGATCGGCTACCGCTTCTCCGGTCGTCAGCAGCCAGCCGGCACGCGCCACCAGTACCGACGTTTTACCGCTACCGGCCCCCGCCAGCACCAGCAGCGACTGCTCGCCGTTGACCACTGCGCGCGCCTGGGCCGGATTGAGCGGTGAAGATTCCACCGTACTGAAAAAGTCGGCGTATTGGGTAAGCATGGCGTCCGTCCACGCCTGATTGTGAGCGAGACGGCTTTTATCCTTATCATTCAGCCAGGCCTGACACTGGCGCCAGGCGTCGCGACAGTTGTCAAACTCGTCGAGACGCGTCACGGAGAGCGGCAGCGCCGAGAGTGCCTGTCGGATCTTTTGCTGCAGCCCGGCGGTCTGCTGACGGGTCAGCCATGCGTGCTGTGCGTTGCTCTGCGCGATATCGTCCAGCACCTGCTGCAGCACCTGGGCGGCAATTACGCTCATATCCTGGCTCCACTGCTGCCAGAGTGCGTTCAGGTGATGATGAAAACGCTGGGTTTCCGCCCACTCGGTGCCGTGAAGACGCACGACTTTATCGTCAGGCAGAACGAACTCCAGCTCGCCCCACACCAGCCCGCGTTTACAGTGGATAGCCAGAAGCTGGTTAAACGGAATAAGGTATTCGTGGCGTTCCCCGGAGACTTTCACCCCGGCATTAAGGAGAACCACCCTGTCGTAAGGGTGTTGCGCCAGGCGTTTGCCTAACGACGTTGCTTTCAGTTCCATGTTCCGCCAAATCCACGAAGAGATAATTTACCAGACAGTTTAACTGCCAGTTTTAAGGTGCTCCAGCCTAAAAAAACGTTACAATCATTGGGCGTTAATTTTATCGAAAGGAAGTGAGGGTTTATGCGTACCGTTCTGAATGTGTTGAATTTTGTGCTGGGCGGTTTTGCCACCACCCTTTCCTGGCTTTGTGCCACGCTGGTGAGCATCGTCCTGATTTTCACGCTTCCCCTGACCCGTTCCTGCTGGGAAATCACAAAACTCTCCTTAATCCCCTACGGGAATGAAGCTATTCACGTTGACGAGCTCAATCCGGAGAGCAAAAACGCCCTGATGAATACGGGCGGAACCCTGCTGAACATTTTGTGGCTGATTTTCTTCGGCTGGTGGCTGTGCATCATGCATATTTTTGCCGGTATTGCACAGTGCATCACGATTATTGGTATTCCGGTGGGGATCGCAAACTTTAAGATCGCCGCTATCGCCCTTTGGCCCGTCGGTCGCAGGGTTGTTCCGGTAGAAGTGGCCCAGGCGGCGCGTGAAGCAAACGCGCGTCGTCGTTTTCAGTAAATAAGGACCGGCCGCGTTTATGCTAAGCCCACTGCTTCGCCGTTATACCTGGAACAGCACCTGGCTATACAACGTCAGGATATTTATCGCGCTTTGCGGCACGGCTGCCCTGCCCTGGTGGCTGAATGATGTCAAACTCACCATTCCGCTCACGCTGGGGGTGGTGGCCGGGGCGCTTGCGGACCTGGACGATCGTCTGGCCGGGCGTTTACGTAACCTGGTCATTACGCTTGTCTGCTTTTTCATTGCGTCAGCGTCCGTTGAGCTGCTTTTCCCGTGGCCCTGGCTGTTTGCCCTGGGCCTTACGCTCTCAACCAGCGGGTTTATTTTGTTGGGCGGCCTCGGGCAGCGCTATGCCACCATCGCGTTTGGTGCATTGCTGATCGCTATCTACACCATGCTGGGCGTATCCCTGTACGACCAGTGGTATCAGCAGCCGGTTCTCCTTCTGCTGGGTGCCATATGGTATAATCTGCTGACGCTAACCGGTCATCTGATCTTCCCGGTTCGCCCGCTGCAGGATAACCTTGCCCGCAGCTTTGAGCAGCTAGCCCACTACCTGGAACTGAAATCCCGGCTGTTCGACCCGGATATTGAGGAAGAAAGCCAGGCTCCGCTCTACGATCTGGCGCTGGCAAACGGCCAGCTGGTCGCCACCCTTAACCAGACAAAAGCCTCTCTGCTTACCCGTCTGCGCGGCGATCGCGGTCAGCGCGGAACGCGAAGGACCTTACACTACTATTTTGCCGCCCAGGACATTCACGAACGTGCCAGCTCCTCGCACGTTCAATACGCGGCCCTGCGCGAGAAGTTCCGCTACAGCGACGTGATGTTCCGCTTCCAGCGCCTGCTGTCCATGCAGTCTCAGGCGTGCCAGCAGCTCTCGCGGTCTATTCTGCTGCGCACGCCCTATCAGCATGACCCCCGCTTTGAACGCGTATTCAGCCATCTTGATGCGGCGCTCGACCGCGTTCAGGCCAGCGGAACGTCACCGGAACACATCAAAGCGCTGGGCTTTCTGCTGAACAACCTGCGGGCGATTGATGCCCAGCTGGCGACCATTGAATCCGAACAGGCGATGGCAGTGCCGGGTAGTGAGGTGGAAAATCAGCTTGCTGATGACAGCGTGCACAGCGTTAGCGATATGTGGCTGCGTCTGAGCCGTAACTTTACGCCGGAGTCGGCACTCTTTCGCCACGCGGTAAGAATGTCGCTGGTGCTGTGCGTGGGGTATGCCTTTATCCAGATAACCGGGCTGCACCACGGCTACTGGATCCTGCTGACCAGCCTGTTCGTCTGCCAGCCGAACTATAACGCCACCCGACACCGTCTTGCGCTGCGTATTATCGGCACGCTGGTCGGCGTCGCGATTGGCCTTCCGGTGCTCTATTTCGTGCCCTCGGTTGAAGGTCAACTGATCCTGATTGTGATCACCGGCGTGCTGTTCTTCGCGTTTCGCAACGTGCAGTATGCTCACGCCACCATGTTCATTACGCTGCTGGTGCTGCTCTGCTTTAACCTGCTGGGTGAAGGGTTTGAAGTTGCCCTGCCCCGCGTGATCGATACCCTGATTGGCTGTGCGATTGCCTGGGCCGCGGTCAGCTTTATCTGGCCGGACTGGCGCTTCCGTAATTTGCCGCGCGTGGTGGACAGGGCGATGAACGCCAACTGTCGATACCTTGACGCAATCCTGGAGCAGTACCACCAGGGGCGCGATAACCGCCTGGCTTACCGGATAGCCCGTCGCGACGCGCATAACAGCGACGCAGAACTGGCCTCCGTTGTCTCTAACATGTCAACGGAGCCTCGCGCCACGGCGGAGATTCGTGAGACTGCGTTCCGCCTGCTCTGCCTGAACCATACGTTCACCAGCTATATTTCGACGCTCGGTGCCCACCGTGAGAAACTCACCAACCCGGGCATTCTCAACCTGCTCGATGACGCCGTCTGTTATGTCGATGACGCACTTCATCACCGACCGGCCGATGAGCCGCGCGTTCAACAGGCGCTGGATGAACTGGCTCAACGCATTGCGCATCTTGACCCTGGAAACGACAGCAAAGCGCCGCTGGTACTTCAGCAGATAGGCCTGCTTATCGCTCTGCTGCCTGAAATTTGCCGGCTGCAACAGCAAATCGCTACCTGGAGGAGTGATTCTACTGTGGCTCAGGCAGCGCATTAAACCACTCCGTTAGCTCCCGGCGAATGCCTGCCGGGAGTGCCGCCTCATGCAGCCCCTCGATAGCCCCTTCCAGCGCGAAGAGAACTTTAATGCTTAGCGCTTTGTTTTTTGCCCGCATCTTTAGCCAGCTCGCTCTTGCACCCAGCGCCCGCAGCGTTTCCTCATTGGTGATGCCAGCTTCAAAAAGCAAGACTTCAAGCTGAAAGGTCAGGTTTGGCAGATCCTTAAGTCGGTTTCGTTGATGGCGCTGATAGCGTTCTTTTCTTGCCGCACTGAGCGCAAACGAGGAGAGCTGAAGCAACCGCTCCCTGTCCTGCCATAATCCATCATCCACACGATAATAGTTGAGCAGCACCGGGCGGCCTCGCTTCATCAACGTTAAAAAAGAGGAGGCATTTTTTACACAGTATTTCGCACTCTCTTCACAGGCGCGGAGGTAAAGCTCGCCGTCTGACACCATGGCAAAAACCGCATCATCCACGGCCAGGGTATAGCCTCCAAACAGCGCGCGATGATGAATCTCGCCCAACGGGGAGAGGTATTCCTGGGATTTATAAATCCGTTCATAAGATATCTTTTTCATGATATTTCCCTTCAAAATCATAAAGTAACAACGAAATTTCTTACTAGCGGATCCGTTAGCAGGAAAATAGGCAACTTATCGCCGATGAGCAAGATGATTTTTCGAGGGACATCAACATTGAATGAATTTTGCGAGTCGCTTTCCGAAAATGAGGTTGATCTTTATGCATACAGGAGTTACTGTACATCCATACAGTAACTACAGGGCTGGAATGAATATGCACACTTCAGGCTATGCAAATCGCTCAACCTCTCTCTCTTCTACCGCAGGCAATGTCGCGCAGAATTCCGTCGAGCGTGTTTCCACGGGGCTAATCAGTGAAGTGGTTTATCGTGAAGACCAGCCCCTGTTGACGCAACTTCTGCTGTTGCCGTTATTGCAACAGCTTGGTCAGCAATCGCGCTGGCAGCTTTGGCTCACGCCTCAGCAAAAACTGAGCCGTGAGTGGGTTCAGTCCGCAGGCCTTCCGCTTACCAAGGTCATGCAAATTAATCAGCTCCCGCCGTGCGATACCGTTGAGTCGATGATCCGCGCGTTACGCACCGGAAATTACAGCGTGGTGATTGGATGGCTACCAGAAGAATTGACGGAAGAGGAACATTTCCGTCTGACGGAAGCAGCCGAAGAAGGGAGTGCGATCGGGTTCATTATGCGTCCGGTTCGATCGGATTCTTACCGCAGAGGACAACTTTCTGGGCTAAAAATTCACTCGAATTTGTATCATTGAGTGAAATTAAGATTTTTCCTGGAATTTTTTTTGACTACAAGATGGCATTAAAGTTCCCTGACTGAAAATTGCGGCAAGGCTTGTCTGGTGCGGTTCTCCTTAATTTTATTGCACAAAATTCGTTCGAAAAATGTTAAATAATCGGTATACGGAACTTTTTTTTTCATATGCCTGACGGACTTCACACTTGTAAGTTTTCAGCTACGTTGTAGACTTTACATCGCCAGGGGTGCTCGGCCTAAGCCGAAGATATCGGTAGATTTATATTTGACCACGCCCCCCGGTGAAGGATTTAACCGTGATTCTCTCCTGAGACTTTCATGGCGAATTTTGGATGATAACGAGGCGCAAAAAATGAAAAAGACAGCTATCGCGATTGCAGTGGCACTGGCTGGCTTCGCTACCGTAGCGCAGGCCGCTCCGAAAGATAATACCTGGTATGCAGGTGGTAAACTGGGCTGGTCTCAGTTCCATGACACCGGCTGGTACAACAGCAGCCTGAACAATGATGGCCCAACTCACGAGAGCCAGCTTGGTGCAGGTGCGTTCGGTGGCTATCAGGTTAACCCGTATGTTGGTTTTGAAATGGGTTACGACTGGTTAGGTCGTATGCCATACAAAGGCGACACCATCAACGGCGCTTTCAAAGCACAGGGCGTTCAGCTGACCGCTAAACTGGGCTACCCAATCACTGACGATCTGGACGTGTACACCCGTCTGGGCGGCATGGTATGGCGCGCAGATTCCAGCAACAACATCTCTGGTGACAACCATGACACCGGTGTTTCCCCAGTATTCGCTGGTGGCGTTGAGTGGGCTATGACCCGTGACATTGCTACCCGTCTGGAATACCAGTGGGTTAACAACATCGGCGACGGCAACACCGTTGGTGTTCGTCCAGACAACGGCATGCTGAGCGTAGGTGTTTCCTACCGTTTCGGCCAGCAGGAAGAAGCAGCTCCAGTTGTTGCTCCAGCGCCGGCTCCAGCTCCAGAAGTACAGACCAAGCACTTCACTCTGAAGTCTGACGTTCTGTTCAACTTCAACAAAGCGACTCTGAAACCAGAAGGCCAGCAGGCACTGGATCAGCTGTACTCTCAGCTGAGCAACCTGGATCCTAAAGACGGTTCCGTAGTGGTTCTGGGCTTCACCGACCGTATCGGTTCTGACGCTTACAACCAGAAACTGTCTGAGAAACGTGCTCAGTCTGTTGTTGATTACCTGATCTCTAAAGGTATCCCAGCTAACAAGATCTCCCCACGTGGTATGGGCGAATCTAACCCAGTTACTGGCAACACCTGTGATAACGTGAAAGCTCGCGCTGCACTGATCGACTGCCTGGCTCCAGATCGTCGCGTAGAGATCGAAGTTAAAGGCATCAAAGACGTTGTAACTCAGCCAGCGGCATAAGTTATCGTCTTATAAAAAAACCCCGCCATGCGGGGTTTTTTATTGTCTGAAGAAAACTAAAATCTACTTTTTACCCAACAGAGCCTGAAGGTCGTTCTTCAGCGTCGACATCTGATTGGCGTACTTCTCTTTATGTTCGGCATCCTCAATCAGCTGCACGATGGTTTCCGAAAGCGTTTTACCCCGTCGTTGTGCCAGCCCAGCCAGGCGTTGCCAGACAACGAACTCCAGATCGATTGATTTTTTGCGAGTGTGCTGATGCTCAGCATTAAAATGCCGTTTGCGTCGGGCACGGATAGTTTGCTTCATCCGGTTTAACAGCGCAGGATTGATGTGTTTCTCAATCCAGCCGTTAACCTGTACCGGTTCATTTTCGAGGGTCAGCAAAATATCCACGGCTTCTTGCGCAGCGCTGGCTTCGACGTAGCAGGTGATCAGCTCCCCTTCACGGTGCTTTTTGACCAGGTACTTCCATTTCCAGCCGCTTTCGAGATTTTCCAGTTGTTGATATTTCATTGCGATCTCAGTGTTACCACGTAACTCTGTTCAGAATATCAGTTTTTCGGCAATCTGCTGAAAAGAAATCATATCCTGTGAGTTAATGCAGCCAATCACCCTGTCGAAATCCCCAATCCTGCTTGGGTACAGCCCCCCGCTTACGGTATACTCCACGCTTTTACATCTGACTAAAAAACATCAACTTTGACCATTACGAAACTTGCATGGCGTGACCTTGTTCCGGATACCGAAAGTTACCAGGAACTGTTTGCACAGCCCGAACTCGCAAAAGAACACGAATTCATCCTTAGCGATACGCAGCCTCGTTTGCATTATGCGCTGGAGCAGGTGTTAAGCCCATGGGCAACAGCGCCCTTCATGCTGCTTAAGGCCCCGGAAGAAGCGGAATACCTGACGCTGCTCGGAGATGCCGTGCGCCAGCTGAAGCCGGAAGCGAACGCAGTTTTTGGCGGCCAGTATCGTATTGCAGGACATGATGTCACTTTCGAACCAACGGCGCAGGCCGATGGCCGTTTTGCCGTTAAAGGCGAAGTGATTACCGCTAACTGGGTCGAGGCGGAACAACTCTTTGGTTGTCTGCGCCAGTTTAATGGCGAACTTTCGCTGCAGCCGGGGCTGGTACATCGCGCAAATGGCGGTGTTCTCATCATCTCACTGCGCACCCTGCTCTCGCAGCCGCTGCTATGGATGCGTCTGAAAACTATCGTGCACCAGCAGCGTTTCGACTGGGTCGGCTACGATGAGTCTCGTCCTCTGCCTGTCTCTGTTCCGTCTATGCCGCTATCGCTGACCGTCGTGCTGACGGGCGACCGTGAATCGCTGGCGGACTTCCAGGAAATGGAGCCAGAACTCGCTGAGCAGGCGGTGTATAGCGAATACGAAGACCACGTCCAGATTGCTGACGCCGACGATATGGCGCAGTGGTGCCAGTGGGTGATGGACGTTGCTGAACGTTTTGCGCTGCCAACCCCTGCGGCTGACGCGTGGGCGGGCTTAATCCGCGAAGCGGTACGCTACACCGGTGACCAGGAAACGCTGCCGCTTTGCCCACTCTGGATCGGCAAACAGCTCCGTGAAGTGGGTGTGATCAGCGGTAACGGGGCGTTCACCGGAGAACAGCTCACTCAGATGCTGGCTCAGCGTGAGTGGCGAGAAGGCTATCTTGCCGACCGTATGCAGGATGAAATTCTGCTGGAACAAATTCTGGTTGAAACCGAAGGCGAACGCGTCGGGCAAATCAACGCCCTGTCGGTGATTGAATTTCCCGGACATCCGCGCGCATTCGGGGAACCGTCCCGTATCAGCTGCGTTGTGCACATTGGCGATGGCGAGTTTACCGATATTGAACGGAAAGCCGAGCTGGGCGGCAACATTCACGCGAAAGGCATGATGATCATGCAGGCGTTTTTGATGTCAGAGCTGCAGCTTGAGCAACAGATCCCCTTCTCCGCCTCGCTGACGTTTGAGCAGTCCTACAGCGAAGTGGATGGCGATAGCGCCTCTATGGCCGAGCTGTGCGCCTTAATCAGCGCCCTGGCGGAAGTGCCCATCAATCAGAACATCGCGATCACCGGTTCGGTGGACCAGTTCGGTCGTGCCCAGCCAGTGGGAGGCCTCAACGAAAAAATTGAAGGCTTCTTCTCCATCTGTCAGCAGCGCGGTTTAAACGGTAAACAGGGTGTGATTATTCCTGCTCCCAACGCACGCCATTTGAGCCTCAGTCAGGATATTCTGGATGCGGTTGAGCAAGAGCAATTCGCCATCTGGGCCATCGAAGGGATTGAGGATGCGCTCCCCTTACTGACAAATCTGATTTGGGATGGCGAAGGGCAAACTACCCTGATGCAGACTATCCAGGAGCGCATAGCTCAGGCGACACAGCAGGATGCTCGTCATCGTTATCCATGGCCGTTACGCTGGCTGGGCTGGTTTAGTTCGAACTGATCGGACTTGTTCAGCGTACACGTGTTAGCTATCCTGCGTCCTTCACTAAAATAAGGCTTACTGAGAACATGGTAGATAAACGCGAATCCTATACAAAAGAAGATCTTCTTGCCTCTGGTCGCGGTGAACTGTTTGGCGCTAAAGGCCCACAGTTACCGGCCCCGAACATGCTGATGATGGACCGTGTCGTGAAAATGACCGAAACCGGCGGCAACTTCGATAAGGGTTACGTAGAAGCAGAACTCGATATCAACCCGGACCTGTGGTTCTTCGGTTGCCACTTTATTGGCGATCCGGTAATGCCTGGCTGTCTGGGCCTGGATGCCATGTGGCAGCTGGTTGGCTTCTATCTGGGCTGGCTGGGCGGCGAAGGTAAAGGCCGCGCGCTGGGCGTGGGCGAAGTAAAATTCACTGGCCAGGTTCTGCCTACAGCGAAAAAAGTGACCTATCGTATTCACTTCAAGCGCATCGTTAATCGCCGCCTGATTATGGGCCTGGCAGATGGCGAAGTGCTGGTCGACGGACGTCTGATCTATAGCGCAAGCGACCTGAAAGTTGGCCTGTTCCAGGACACTTCAGCTTTCTGATCGTGCTTTTCGCACCTCCAGAAAGGCGAAACCTCCGCAATGCGGAGGTTTCTTTTTTGAAAGAGACGTTATCAGGCTATGAGTGCCCTGTCGCCGATGGCTTCTCGCCAGCCTCCAAGCCATTGTGACCTTTGATTTATGGTCTGATAAGGACACATTTCTTTAGAACGTCCAGCGATGCCGGCCTGATAACCACGTTGATGAGCCCGTTCCAGGCGATCTCGTTTCTGTCTCTTCATGCCTCGTTTCCCTCATTCTTTTGTCTGGTGGAAAGAAAACAGTGTCTGCACTAAATGCACAGGCACAGATAACGAATACCCCGAATTAGTCGCATCGTCAATGTTCAAAATTCATACGGGTGTCATATTTGTGAGCTAGCTGGAAGTTCATTTGTACAAAAATTGTGACGTAGCACAAGTAACAAACTGAACTGAAAACGAAAAAAAAACCGCAATCAGCAACAGGCCAACTGCGGTTTTTGATGATGAATTTTACTTATGGCAGCCGGGAAATTTCTCTCGCGATGCTGGCCGACTCCTGTGCCCAACCCTGAGCCAGAACTTTCACCATTTCGTCATAGCCATCTTTCTGCTGCTTCAGCTCCAGATGGAAAGGACGCTTAATCAGCTGCCCCTGATGGTTCAGCAACCACTCCCCGCTAATCACCACCGCACCGTCATAACGGCCGTGGAAGCCCGTTACCGTGACGTTAAGCGTATCCTGGTCGTTACCCAGCGGCTGCGACGCAACAACCCAGCCCGGAAGCTGACTGCCCAGATTGGCCACCAGCGTGTTGCGCAGCTGCTGATCCAGCGGGCTGGCCCACAGGTTGTTCGTCGCAATCACGTATTTAACGTCGCTGGTCTGATAGACCACCCCGTTTCCTGCCAGATAATCCGGCACGGCAACCTGCTCAACCCACAGCTGACGGTTTCCCTGGCTGGCCGTGCTTTGCCCACCGCTGTGGGTAGCCACAGGCAGCTGATAGTAGCTTTTATTATCTACCCCTGAACTGCACGCCGTTAACAGCAGAGCGCCAACCATCAATAGCCACTTTTTCATTCTTTTGCCCTCTTCGGCTCAGGATCCTTTTTATCTTTCGCTTCGAACACCAGCGCGTTGCTCTTCTCGTTGAGCGTTTTCAGCACCGGCTGCAGTTCACGTAAGACCTGATCAAGACGCTGCATATCTGCCACCATCTTGTTGTAGGCCGCTGAACCCGGCTGGAAGCCCTGCATACTGCGGTTCAGCTCACGCAGCGTTTTCTGCATGTCCTGAGGCAGCTGCTGCATGCTCTGGCTCGCAGTAATTTTGTTGATATTATCCAGCGTGGTTTGCAGACGCTGCATTGTCGCCTGGCTCTGATGTAACGACCCGGTCGCCGCTTCAATCATCGGGTTGAGTGGCAGATTGTTGATCTTATCCAGCGTTTCCATCAGACGCTGCTGGATCTGAGCCAGACCGCTACTCACCGTTGGGATGATCTTATAGCCACCGAATTCACGAATACCGCTAATCGGCGGTGCTTTCGGGTAGAAGTCCATATCCACATACAGCGCACCGGTCACCAGATTACCCGTCTTCAAGGATCCACGCAGACCGCGTTCCATAAGTTGACTGATATGGCTTGCAATATCCTGATTCTCGCCAATCTGGTTAAGCAAACGCTCCGGTTCAATGCGGATCAGCACCGGAATACGGTAATCGTCATCCAGCATCTGCTGAAGACCCGGCACGAAGAACGGAACCTGTCCAACAGTCCCGAGTCGAATGCCGCGGAATTCGACCGGTGCACCCGGCTGAAGGCCACGGACCGAGTCCTTAAAGAACATCAGGAAGTCAACGTGATCGGTATAGAGCGCATCCTGAATACTTTTTTGATCGTCAAAGAGTCTGAACGCCGTTTTCTCTGCAACCGGCTGGCCCAAATCCTGCCCTTCCGGCACATCAAAACTGACGCCACCGCCAAACAGCGTGGTCAGGGAGCCCATTTCGACACGCATACCCGCCGAGGTCAGATCTACCGCGATCCCACTATCTTTCCAGAAGCGGACGTTGCTGGTGACCAGACGATCGTTTGGCGCGTTGATGAAGAGCTGATAGCTAATGGTGCGTTTTTGCGGGTCAAACGTACTGGTTTCAACTGAACCCACGCGATAGCCGCGGAACAGTACGGGATCGCCAGGCGAGAGCTGGCCCGCTTTTTTACTGTCCAGGATCACGCGAATGCCTTTCGCATCCGGTGGCGCAAGCGGCGGAGAGTCCAGCAGCTCGTATTGTCCCGGCTGGCTCCCTTTCTTACCCGGCTGCAGCTCAATATAGGCGCCGGACAGTAGCGTCCCCAACCCGCTGATCCCCTCACGCCCCACCTGCGGTTTAACGACCCAGAAAACCGAGTCGCCGTGCAGCAGTTTCTCCATGCCGGCATTAAGGCGCGCCTTAATCTCCACATGGGTTAAATCGTCGGTCAGGGTTGCGCTTTCGACCATGCCCACATCCACGCTACGGCTTTTGATGGTCGTTTTACCGCCTTCAATCCCCTCGGCATTGGTGGTTATCAGCGTGACTTCCGGTCCCTGATGGCTGTAATGATAAAACAGGATCCATGCACCGATCAGCGCGGTCACGATGGGGAAAATCCACACCGGCGACCAGTTTTTGACCTTCTGCACTTTCGCCTTTCCACTCTTATTTTCCATGCTCTTACTCTTCCTCATGGCTTAATTCAGGCTCACGATCCCACGATAAACGAGGGTCGAAGGTCATGGCCGCAAACATGGTCATAATAACGACCAGTGCAAACATTAAAGCCCCCATCGCAGGATAAATACTCATCAAACCGCCCATCCGCACCAGCGCAGAGAGAACGGCGATGACAAACACGTCTATCATTGACCAGCGTCCGACAAACTCGACCACTTCATAAATCAGATGCATACGTTCGCTGTCGCGTTTTCCATGACCCTTCGCGTCCCAACAGAGCCAGGCAATGGCGATCATTTTTAAGGTTGGCACCATAATACTGGCGATAAAGATGACGCCGGCGACCGGATAGGACCCTTCCCCCCACAGCAGTATCACCCCGGCCAGGATCGTCGAGGGCATTTTGTCGCCGAGCAGATCGGTGATCATAATCGGCAGAATATTAGCTGGCAGATACAGCATGATGGACGTGACCAGCAGCGCCATCGTCCACTGCAGGCTATTTTTACGGCGTACGTACCCTTTCGTTTCACAGCGTGGGCAAACGTCGAGATCGGCGGGAAGAACGGCGGTACAGCACGGGCACGAACGCAACCCTTGACGGATACCCGGCACACCGACTTTTACCGTCTGCGCAAGCGTCGGTGCCGGGGCGATATCGTCCCACGCCCAGCGCCTGTCCACACACTGGAAGGCGCGAAGCTGCAGGACACAGTACAGGCACCACGGAATAAAGCTGCTGCCGATCCCCACATCGCCGTACGCCATGAGCTTCACGAAACTGACCAGAATACCCGCCAGAAAGATCTCGGCCATGCCCCAGCTTTTGAGCTGAAAAAGGATACGCGCGAGCCGGATTTTCAGTGATGAGGGCATCCTGACGCGGTTGACCAGCAAAAGGATAACGACCAGGCAAAAAGCCGGGACTATCTGGACAAACAGGAGAAAAAAGGTGCCGAGGCTGGCGTAATCTTCCGAGAACATCACGCCCGGGATTTCAAGCAGATCCACCTGGCTGGTTATCCCTCCCACCTTCATATAGATGAAGGGGAAGAGATTAGAGAGCAGCAGCATGAATAATGCTGCCAGAGCGTAAGCAGTGGGACGCTGCCGCGGCGCGTCCCACTCGGTTGTCAACGTTGCGCCGCAACGTGGACACAGGGCTTTATGTCCGTGACCAAGCTCTGGCAACGCCACGAGCATATCGCATTGCGAGCATAAAATATGCCTGTCGGCATGGTGCTGGTCACACATATGTTATCCCTGTTTATGCGCCGTTTTTCAGAGACTCAAGGTACTCCCAGCGCTCAAATGCTTCTTCCAGGGCTTTTTCAGCCGCGGACAGTTCTGACAGTACTTTCTGAGTATAGTCGTGCGGCTGCGTAAAGAATGACGCATCAGCGACCTGCATCTGCAACGTTTCCAGAGCTGCCTCCAGCTCTTCAAGACGCTGAGGCAGCCCCTCGAGTTCGCGCTGCAGGTTATAACTCATTTTAGCAGGAGATTTTTTAACAGTTTCTGCTTTTGTTACAGCAGGTTCCGGTACATTTCTGGATTTAGCCTGTTTCTGCGCCAGAGACTGCGATTGCTGCCCTTTTGCATCGTGATAACCGCCTACGTATTGTCCAATTCGCCCTTCACCTTCGAAGATCCAGCACTCGGTTACGGTGTTATCCACGAACTGACGATCGTGGCTGACCAGCATTACGGTCCCCTGATAACCGTCAATCAGTTCTTCGAGTAATTCCAGCGTTTCGACATCAAGGTCGTTCGTTGGTTCATCGAGAATCAACAGGTTACTTGGTTTCAGGAACAGACGTGCCAGTAGCAGACGATTACGCTCTCCGCCAGATAACGCACGGACTGGGGTCATCGCACGTTTCGGATGGAACAGGAAGTCCTGCAGATAGCCCAGCACGTGGCGCGGCTTGCCGTTTACCATTACCTCTTGCTTGCCTTCGGCGAGGTTATCCATCACCGTGCGGTCCGGGTCCAGCTCCGCACGGTGCTGATCGAAGTAAGCCACTTCGAGTTTCGTGCCGCAGTGAATGCGCCCGCTGTCGGCCTGAAGCTGGCCGAGCATCAGCTTCAACAGCGTGGTTTTACCGCAGCCGTTCGGGCCAATCAGGGCGATTTTGTCTCCGCGCTGGACCTGTGCCGAGAAGTCTTGCACCAGCACTTTGCCATCAACCTGATAGTTGACGTTTTCCATTTCGAAGACAATCTTGCCGGAACGGGACGCTTCTTCCACCTGCATTTTGGCGCTGCCCATCACTTCACGGCGTTCGCTACGCTCGCGGCGCATTGCCTTCAGAGCGCGCACGCGGCCTTCGTTACGGGTACGGCGGGCCTTGATACCCTGGCGGATCCACACCTCTTCCTGCGCCAGCTTGCGGTCGAACTCCGCATTCTGCAGCTCTTCCACGCGCAGGTTTTCTTCTTTCTCAAGCAGATAGGTGTCGTAATCGCCAGGATAGGTGACCAGCTTGCCGCGGTCGAGATCGACAATACGCGTCGCCATGTTGCGAATAAACGAACGGTCGTGCGAGATAAAGATGATGGTGCCGCTGAAGGTTTTCAGGAAGCCTTCCAGCCAGTCAATCGCTTCGATATCCAGGTGGTTCGTCGGTTCGTCCAGCAGCAGCACCTTTGGCCCGCTGACCAGCGCGCGGCCCAGGGCCGCTTTACGCAACCAGCCGCCGGAGAGCGCGGACAGTTCCATATCCGGTTCCAGACCGAGCTGCGCCAGCACTTCATTAATGCGGTTTTCAAGCTGCCACAGACCGTGGTGATCGAGCATCTCCTGCACTTTCGCCAGTTCGTTGAGGTTCTTGTCGCTCGGGTCGGTCATCACCAGATGCGAAATCTCGTGATAGCGCTTCAGGTATTCGGCCTGCTCAGAGATCCCTTCCGCCACGAAATCGTACACGCTGCCGGTCACGTGACGCGGAGGATCCTGCTGCAAACGGGAGACAATCAGATCCTGCTCGTAAACAATACGCCCGTCATCCAGGCCCTGTTCGCGGTTGAGGATCTTCATCAGCGTCGATTTACCCGCGCCATTACGGCCTACCAGACAAACGCGCTCGTTATCTTCGATATGCAGCTCTGCATTATCGAGAAGCGGTGAGTCGCTGAAAGAGAGCCACGCGCCGTGCATACTAATTAAAGACATTTATTTTTCCTTTCAGACCGCGGTAATCAACCAGCAGTTATGAATTTGACGGTTGCGGGCAAAGTCCTGAGACAGCGTTTTTTGGCTGATTTCTTGTGCTTTCAGTCCCAGGGCTGCTAAGCCGTCATGATCCATACGGAAGCCGCGTTTGTTGTTCGAGAACATAATGGTGCCGCCCTTACGCAGCAGGCGCTTCAGGTCGGTCATCAGGCGCAGGTGATCGCGTTGAACGTCAAAGCTATCCTCCATGCGCTTGGAGTTGGAGAAGGTCGGCGGATCGATAAAGATCAGGTCGAACTGCTCGTCGGTATCACGAAGCCAGCCCAGCACGTCGGCCTGCATCAGTCGGTGCTGACGTCCGGTTAAACCGTTAAGACGCAGGTTGCGCTCCGCCCACTCCAGATAGGTGCGGGACATGTCCACCGTCGTAGTGCTCCGCGCCCCGCCCAGACCCGCATGCACGCTCGCGCTGCCGGTATAGGAGAACAGGTTGAGGAAATCTTTGCCCTTGCTCATCTGACCCAGCATGCGACGGGCGATACGGTGGTCGAGGAACAGGCCGGTATCCAGATAGTCGGTCAGGTTCACCCACAGGCGAGCGTTGTATTCGCCCACTTCAATGAAGTCACCCTTCTCATTCATCTTCTGATACTGATTTTTCCCTTTCTGACGCTCGCGGGTTTTCAGCACCAGCTTGTTTGGCGTGATGCCGAGCACGGCGATGGTCGCCGCAATGACGTCCAGCATGCGCTGACGCGCTTTTTGCGCATCGATGGTTTTCGGTGGAGCATATTCCTGAATCACCACCCAGTCCGCATAGCGGTCAACCGCCACGTTATATTCCGGCAGGTCGGCGTCGTACAGGCGGTAGCATTCAATCCCTTCCTGCCTGGCCCACTTCTCATATTTCTTCAGGTTCTTGCGCAGGCGGTTGGCGTAATCTTCCGCCACGCCGGACGGCTTGCTGTCCGCCGCTTTCTCCGCCAGATGGTAGTTTTTCTGCACGCAGTCCAGCGGGCCGTTTTTCGCCTTAAACTGGCGATCGGCACGCAGCTGCAGGCAGCTCAGCAGTTCCGGCGAGGCGCTAAACAGCGACAGGTTCCAGCCGCCGAAGTAGTCCTTCATATTGCGCCCCAGCAGGCTGTGCAGGGCAATCAGCGCCGGTTCGCTGTCCAGACGCTCGCCGTATGGCGGGTTACTGATCACGGTACCGTACGGACCTTTTGGCAGCGGGTTGGTCAGATTCGCCACGTCTTTCACCTCAAAGGTGACCAGCTCGCCGATACCGGCGCGACGGGCGTTGCTGCGCGCGCGTTCGATTACGCGCGGGTCGCTGTCCGAACCGTAGAAGTGGGAGGTGTACTCCGCCAGACCTTTACGCGCGCGGGTCTGCGCGTCGTCTTTGACCTCTTTCCAGAGCGCTTCGTCGTGCTGCGCCCAGCCTTTAAAACCCCAGTGACCGCGATGCAGGCCCGGCGCGCGGTCGGTTGCCAGCATGGCCGCTTCAATCAGCAACGTACCGGAACCACACATCGGATCGAGCAGCGGCGTGCCCGGCTGCCAGCCGGAGCGCATTACAATGGCGGCGGCCAGCGTTTCTTTAATTGGCGCCATACCGGTACGATCGCGGTAGCCGCGCAGGTGCAGGCCTGCGCCGCTCAGATCGAGAGAAATACTCGCCGTGTCACCGTTGAGCCAGACGTGAATACGCAGATCCGGATTTTCGCGATCGACGTTTGGACGTTCCTTATTTTTACGCGTGAAGCAGTCCACAATGGCGTCTTTTACGCGCAGGGAACCGTACTGGCTGTTGCGGATCTCGTCGTTCACGCCGTTGAAATGCACCGCAAAGGTGGCATTGGGCGTGAAGATCTCTGTCCAGTCGATCATCTGTACGCCGGTATAGAGATCCAGGTCGCTATAGACCTTGCACTCCTTCATCGGCAGCATGATGCGCGACGCCAGACGGCTCCACATCAGGCTCTGGTAAATAAGCCGCGTGTCGCCCTCAAAATGGACACCACCCTGAACCACCTGGCACTCTTGCGCGCCCAGGCTTTCCAGTTCAGTTTTTAACAGCTCTTCCAGCCCACGGGCCGTACTGGCAAACAGAGAATTCATATCGTCACTTTTACTCTTAGAAAATTGTCGCGCATTATAGCTAATATGGCGTGTATGTCATAAAGTTGAAGGCTTATTTTCATTTGTGGGAGTGTGCAGTGGCGACGTTATCCAGGCTTTTTATTCATCCGGTGAAATCCATGCGCGGCATCGGCGTCTCTCACGCGCTGGCCGACATGAGCGGATTCGCCTTCGATCGTATTTTTATGGTCACCGAGCCTGACGGCACGTTCATTACCGCACGCCAGTTCCCGCAGATGGTTCGCTTTACCCCTTCCCCGCTTCATGACGGTTTACACCTTACCGCGCCGGACGGTTCCAGCGCGGTAATTCGCTTTGCTGATTTTGCGCCTGTCGATGCGCCAACGGAAGTGTGGGGCAATCATTTTACCTCGCGCATCGCCCCGGATGAGATTAACCGCTGGCTGAGCGGTTTCTTCTCTCGTGACGTGCAGCTGCGCTGGGTAGGTCCTGAACTGACGCGTCGCGTGAAGCGCCATGACGCCGTTCCCCTCTCCTTCGCCGATGGTTTCCCGTTCCTGCTGACTAACGAAGCCTCGCTGCGTGATTTACAAGGCCGCTGCAAGGCCAGCGTTCAGATGGAACAGTTCCGTCCTAACCTGGTGGTCACGGGCGCCGACGCCTGGGAAGAAGACACCTGGAAAGTGATCCGCATCGGCAGCGTCATCTTTGATGTCGTAAAACCCTGCAGCCGCTGCATTTTCACCACGGTGAGCCCTGAGAAAGGCCAGAAGCACCCTTCCGGCGAACCGCTGAAGACGCTGCAGTCGTTCCGCACTGCGCAGGACAACGGCGATGTAGATTTCGGCCAGAACCTGATCCCGCGCTCCAGCGGCGCAATCCGCGTCGGTGATGAGGTAGAAATTCTTGCCCGAGGGCCTGCAAAAGCATACGGCTCAGGTCAGGAAGAAGAAATGGTCGACGTTGTGACGAATGTCGCCTCTGCGGTAGATATTCACTGGCAGGGCAACGTCATCCGTGGCAACAACCAGCAGGTATTACTTGAACAACTGGAGCAGGCAGGTATTCGCGTACCCTATTCCTGTCGCGCAGGCATTTGCGGATGCTGCCGCATCAGGCTGGTGGATGGAGAGGTCAGTGCGCTGAAAAAATCGGCAATTGGAAATGACGGCACAATTCTGTGCTGTAGCTGCATACCGAAAACGTCCGTACAGCTGGAAGCTTAAACCGCCTGTTCAAGGCTGAAGGAATCTACGCGCAGCTGTGGCTTAAGCCTGTCGTTCATCACTTTAATGGCATCGCCAAGCTGCATCGTCCGCCCGGCAATGGTTACGCCGGGCTGTGCCAGCAGGCAGAGCGCAGCATTTTCGCCTGGCTCAACCACCAGCAGGCTCACCTCTTCAGCGGTATCGCTCAGATTGACGCTGGCCGCGTCACCCGTTGCCGGAGTCCAGCTCATACCATGCGCAAGAAAATGCCAGCTTTTTGGCATTTGCGGTTTCAGGAAGCGGATAGCCACCAGCGCGTTTAATACCAGCTCGGCACGCTGCTCTTTAGAGAGCACCAGATCGCGACATTTTTCTTCAAAGGAGAAATAAAGCGCCGCATCGTCAACGCAAAAGCCCGACGGGGAAAATGCATCCGGGGTTAACATTCGGCGGGCAAAACGAGAACGAAACAACATGCCATTGGCTAAATCGAGCATCATTCGGTCATGCTCGTCGCAAAAATACCAGCGCCAGTTATCGTCAGGTTTAATTCGCATGTGTCTCTCCCGTCCCCAAACGTCCTGTACTAAAAATGTCCTGTTTGCCGCCTCGTTTATAACACCATTAATAAAAGACTATAATGACTAAATAAGCAACAGTGACGGAATATAAAACAACCAGGGCTGGAAATAAAGCCCTGGTTGTCTGATTAAGAGAAAAGATTAGATATGAGTAACGATTTCTTTAATCAGCGGCGGTCCTTTAAAAATAAAGCCGGAATAAATCTGCACCAGTGACGCACCTGCCGCCATCTTCTCGCGCGCAGCAATCACTGAGTCAATGCCGCCGACGCCAATAATCGGCAGACGTCCTTTTAATTCCGCGGACAGCGCGCGAATAATTTCGGTGCTTTTTAATTGCACCGGACGTCCACTTAACCCACCCGCTTCGTCACAGTTTTTCATTCCCTGCACGAGGGAACGATCGAGAGTGGTATTGGTCGCAATAACACCATCAATATTATGGCGAACCAAACTGTCGGCAACCTGGATCAATTCTTCAGGAGAAAGATCCGGGGCGATCTTAACCGCGACCGGAACATATTTATGGTGGATCGTCTGGAGTTCATTTTGTTTATTTTTAATGGCACTCAGAAGATCGTCCAGCGCTTCGCCATATTGTAAGGAACGCAGACCCGGAGTATTGGGTGAAGAAATATTCACCGCGATATAACCGGCATAGGCGTAGACTTTTTCCATACAAATCAGATAGTCATCTTTACCCTGCTCTACCGGCGTGTCTTTATTTTTGCCGATATTGATGCCTAATATCCCGTCAAAATGGGCTTTTTTTACGTTCTCAACCAGGTGATCAACACCGAGGTTATTAAAGCCCATGCGGTTGATCAGCCCTTCGGCTTCAACCAGGCGGAACAGGCGCGGCTTGTCATTTCCCGGCTGCGGACGCGGCGTGACGGTACCGATTTCAATGGAGCCAAAGCCCATCGCGCCCAGGGCATCAATGCACTCGCCATTTTTGTCCAGACCGGCCGCCAGACCCAGCGGATTTTTAAAGGTCAGACCCATGCACTGCACAGGTTTTTCCGGCACATTCTGACGCACCAGAGCGGCCAGCGGCGTTCCGGTAATACGACGTAATTGCTGGAATGTAAATTCATGAGCGCGCTCAGGGTCGAGCTGGAAAAGGGCTTTACGAACGAAGGGGTAGTACATGAACTCTCCTGGATTCCCGGTGTGCAAACCGGGAGGGGATTATGGGCGATCCACGCGCGAAAGGGAATTGACCTGCGGCAAAAAATCAGCGCAAAACGCAATCGTTTACCTTCGAGTCTATTTCTTATGCACTTTTTCGCATTTTAATTGCAGATAAATCATTTAGTGGAATAACCGCGCGGTGTCACACTCCTGAAAATTGTTATGAATGTTAGATAAAAGCAAACAATTGGTTATAAGGAGGAAGTATGCGCGTCATTACCCTGGCCGGAAGTCCACGATTCCCTTCGCGCTCCAGCGCCCTGCTGGAATATGCCCGCGAAAAACTCAATGCCCTGGATGTGGAAGTGTGCCACTGGAACCTGCATAACTTCGAACCTGAAGATCTGCTCTATGCCCGTTTCGACAGCCCTGCGCTTAAAACGCTCATCGAGCAGCTTAACGGCGCTGACGGCTTAATTGTGGCAACGCCCATTTATAAAGCCTCCTTTTCCGGGGCGCTGAAAACCCTGCTCGATCTGCTTCCGGAGCGCGCCCTGGACGGCAAAGTTGTGCTGCCGCTGGCAACGGGCGGTACGGTTGCCCATTTATTGGCCGTGGATTATGCCCTCAAGCCGGTGCTGAACGCGTTGAAAGCGCAGGAGATCCTCCACGGCGTTTTCGCAGATGACTCCCAGGTTATCGATTATCAACATAAACCTCATTTTACGCCCAACCTGCAAACCCGCCTCGATAACGCACTGGAAACCTTCTGGCACGCTCTGCACCGCAGGGATATCCAGGCCCCGGCGTTTGGTCAGCCTCAAGGAGTCGCACATGTTTAAAACGTTAACCCGTATCGGACTGGCAGGTCTGATGGCACTTACCTCGCTGGCCCATGCCGCAGAAGCGGCTCCGGAAAGTTTGCGCATTGGCTATCAGAAAGGCAGCGTCAGCATGGTGCTGGCGAAAAGCCACCATCTGCTGGAAAAACGCTTCCCGGACACCAAATTCTCCTGGGTGGAGTTCCCTGCTGGCCCGCAGATGCTGGAGGCCCTGAACGTCGGCAGTATCGATCTCGGCAGCACGGGCGATATTCCGCCGATATTTGCCCAGGCGGCGGGAGCGGACCTCGTCTATGTTGGCGTTGAGCCGCCCAAACCGAAGGCCGAAGTGATTCTGGTGCCTGAAAACAGCGACATTAAAAGCGTCGCCGACCTCAAAGGGCATAAAGTGGCTTTCCAGAAAGGTTCCAGCTCACACAACCTGCTGTTGCGTGCCCTGCAGGAAGCCGGGCTGAAGTTCACTGACATTCAGCCTGTTTACCTGACGCCTGCCGACGCCCGCGCCGCGTTCCAGCAGAAGAACGTTGATGCCTGGGCCATCTGGGATCCCTACTACTCCGCCGCATTGCTGCAGGGCGGCGTTCGCGTGCTGAAAGACGGTACCACGCTGAAGCAGACCGGCTCGTTCTATCTGGCCGCGCGTCCTTATGCTGAAAAGAACGGCGCATTTATTCAGGGCGTACTGGATACCTTTACCCAGGCCGATGCGCTGACCCAGACCCAGCGTCAGGAGAGCATTACCCTGCTGGCGAAAACCATGGGCTTACCTGAGCCGGTGATCGCGAGCTATCTCAACCACCGTCCGCCGACCACCATTACGCCCGTGGACGCGCACGTCGCCGCGCTTCAGCAACAAACGGCTGACCTTTTCTATCAAAACCACCTGGTGCCAAAACAGGTCACTATCCGCGAACGCATCTGGCAGCCCGCAGGCAAAGAAGGAGCTAAATCATGAGTCTGAATCTTTTCTGGTTTTTACCCACCCACGGTGATGGACACTATCTTGGTACAGAAGAGGGCTCGCGCCCGGTTGACCACGGCTACCTGCAGCAGATTGCGCAGGCGGCGGACCGAATCGGTTTCACCGGGGTGCTGATCCCGACCGGACGTTCATGTGAAGATGCCTGGCTGGTGGCCGCATCGATGATCCCGGTCACCCAGCGTCTGAAGTTCCTGGTTGCGTTACGCCCGAGCGTTGTCTCCCCTACCGTGGCGGCGCGTCAGGCGGCAACGCTGGACAGGCTGTCCAACGGTCGCGCCCTGTTTAACCTGGTGACGGGCAGCGACCCGCAGGAGCTGGCAGGCGATGGGGTGTTCCTCGACCATACCGAGCGCTATGAAGCCTCCGCCGAGTTCACCCGCGTCTGGCGACGTCTGCTGGAAGGGGAAACCGTCACCTTTGAAGGCAAGCATATTCACGTTCGTGACGCGAAGCTCTACTTCCCGCCGGTGCAGCAGCCGCGCCCGCCGCTCTATTTTGGCGGATCGTCGGATGTGGCCCAGGATCTGGCGGCAGAGCAGGTCGATCTCTATCTTACCTGGGGCGAACCGCCTGAGCTGGTGAAAGAAAAAATTGCCCAGGTACGCGCTAAGGCGGCCGCCCATGGCCGCAAGGTGCGCTTCGGTATTCGCCTGCACGTAATCGTGCGCGAAACCAATGAAGAAGCCTGGCAGGCCGCCGACCGTCTGATTTCCCATCTGGACGATGAGACCATCGCCAGGGCGCAGGCCGCGTTTGCCAAAACCGACTCCGTCGGACAGCACCGAATGGCGTCCCTGCACAACGGCAAGCGCGAGAATCTGGAGATCAGCCCGAACCTGTGGGCGGGCGTCGGCCTGGTGCGCGGCGGTGCGGGCACGGCGCTGGTCGGCGACGGCCAGACCGTAGCAGCACGTATCAATGAATACGCCGAACTGGGTATCGACAGCTTTATTCTCTCCGGTTATCCGCATCTGGAAGAGGCGTACAAGGTGGGCGAGCTGTTATTCCCGCATCTGGATGTTGCCATTCCGGAAATTCCGCAGCCGCAGCGGCTTCAGCTTCAGGGCGAAGCCGTGGCGAACGAGTTTATCCCACGCAAAGCCGCCCAGAGCTAAGGAGCGACCATGTCTGCCACCTCCCAAAAATGGCTGCTGCGCGCCGCGCCGTGGTTTTTACCCGTCGGCATTGTTGTTCTCTGGCAGCTCGCGTCATCCACCGGCTGGCTGTCGAGCCGCATTCTGCCCTCTCCGGAGGGCGTCGTAGAAGCGTTCTGGTCGCTGAGCGTGAGCGGTGAGCTATGGCAGCATCTGGCGATCAGCTCCTGGCGCGCCTTGATTGGGTTTTCCATCGGCGGCAGCATCGGTCTGACACTGGGCTTGATCAGCGGCCTTTCCCGCTGGGGCGAGCGGCTGCTGGATACTTCCATTCAGATGCTGCGCAACGTGCCGCATCTGGCGCTGATCCCGCTGGTTATCCTGTGGTTTGGGATTGATGAGAGCGCCAAGATCTTCCTCGTGGCGCTGGGCACACTGTTCCCGATCTACATCAACACCTGGCACGGCATCCGCAACATCGATCGCGGTCTGGTGGAGATGGCGCGCAGCTACGGCTTATCGGGTTTTTCCCTCTTTATTCACGTGATCCTGCCGGGTGCCCTGCCCTCCATCATGGTCGGGGTGCGTTTTGCGCTCGGCCTGATGTGGCTGACGCTGATTGTGGCGGAGACTATCTCGGCCAACTCAGGCATTGGCTACCTGGCGATGAACGCCCGCGAATTCCTGCAAACGGACGTGGTGGTGGTTGCCATCATTCTGTATGCCCTGCTCGGCAAGCTCGCCGACGTCAGCGCCCAGTGGCTGGAGCGCAGCTGGCTGCGCTGGAACCCGGCCTATACCCTTCAGGAGGCGAAAGCATGAATACTGCACGACTGAACCAGGGAACGCCGTTACTGCTGAACGGCGTGACCAAACGCTACGGCGAAAACACCATTCTTAACGGGCTGGATCTGCACATTCCCGCAGGACAATTTGTGGCCGTTGTTGGTCGCAGCGGCGGCGGCAAGAGTACCCTGCTACGCCTTCTGGCCGGGCTGGAAGCCCCCAACAGCGGTGACATTCTGGCAGGAACGACGCCGCTTTCGAATATTCAGGACGATACCCGCATGATGTTTCAGGATGCACGCCTGCTGCCGTGGAAAACGGTTATTGACAACGTCGGGCTCGGTCTTAAGGGCAGCTGGCGGGATGAAGCCCGCCAGGCGCTGGCCGCCGTTGGGCTGGAAAATCGTGCGGGCGAATGGCCTGCCGCCCTCTCGGGTGGGCAGAAGCAGCGCGTGGCGCTGGCGCGTGCGCTAATTCACCGTCCGGGCCTGCTGTTGCTTGATGAACCGCTCGGCGCGCTCGACGCCCTGACGCGGATCGAAATGCAGGATTTGATTGGATCCCTGTGGCAGGCGCACGGCTTTACGGTACTGCTGGTGACGCATGACGTGAGCGAGGCCGTCGCGATGGCTGACCGGGTGCTGTTAATAGAGGACGGGAAAATAGGCCTGGATCTGACGGTGGATCTTCCGCGCCCTCGCCGCGTGGGCTCTGCAAGGCTGGCGGAGCTGGAAGCTGAGGTATTGGATCGGGTGATGAAGCGCGGGGGGACGGAGTTACAGCGAGCCAAGGCTAATGCCTGATGCCCTCACCCCGGCCCTCTCCCGCGGGGAGAAAACACAAAAAACGGCAACCGAGGTTGCCGTTTTGCGTTTACCTGCCCACCGGCATTTTTTACATCAGGCGAGCGCCTTAGCAATCTTCTCGTATAGATCGCCAGACAGGTTCTCCAGCCCTTTCAGCTGCTCAAGCGCGGCACGCATCTTCGCCTGACGCTTCGCGTCGTAGCGTTTCAAACGGATCAGCGGCTCTATCAGGCGAGACGCCACCTGCGGGTTACGGCTGTTCAGCTCGGTCAGCATTTCCACCATGAACTGATAACCGCTGCCGTCTTCGGCGTGGAACGCCGCCGGGTTGCTGCTGGCAAACGCGCCAATCAGCGAGCGCACGCGGTTTGGGTTGCTCAGGGTAAAGGAACGATGCTTCAGCAGGCTGCGCACGTTGCTGAGCGCATCGGCCGCCGGGCTGGTCGCCTGCAGGATGAACCACTTGTCCATCACCAGGCCATCCTGATGCCACTTGTCGTCGTACTCCTGCATCAGCGCATCGCGGCACGGCAGTTCGGCGGCAACGCTTGCGCCCAGCGCGGCCAGCGCGTCGGTCATGTTATCCGCTTCGTGATACTGCTTGCTCACCAGGGTGTTCGCCAGTTCGGTTTCACCAAACGCCAGATAGCGCAGGCAGGTATTACGCAGAGATCGTTTACCAATGTCCGCGTGCTCAACGCGATAAGCGTCAAGCTTGTTGGCGTTATAAATGGCGAGGAACTCGTCCGCCAGTTCAGCAGCCAGCGTACGGGTCAGCGCTTCACGCACCGCCACGATCGCGATCGGGTCGATGATGTCAAACAGCTCGGCGATTTCAGTCGCTGACGGCAGGGTCAGAATTTCAGCGGCCAGGGCCGGGTCAATCTTCTCATCCAGCAGGATCGCGCGGAACGCGTCAGCCACATGGACAGGCAGCGACAGCGGCTGGCCCTGCTGATGGCGGTTTACGTTGAGCTTGATGTAGGTCGCCAGCAGGCTTTGCGCCGCATCCCAGCGGGAGAAGTCGTTACGCGCGTGACGCATCAGGAACGTCAGCTGCTGATCGCTCCACTTATACTCCAGCTTCACCGGCGCGGAGAATTCACACAGCAGCGCAGGTACCGGCTGGAAGTAGACGTTATCGAAGATAAAGGTCTGCTCGGCCTGAGTCACGTTCAGCACGTGGTGTATCGGGTGGCCGCCCTTCTGGAGCGGGATGACTTTGCCTTCGTTATCGTACAGCTCAATGCTGAACGGAATATGCAGCGGATATTTCTCTTCCTGCTCCGCCGTCGGCGGCGTGCGCTGGCTGATGGTCAGGGTATACTGCTCGGTTTCCGGATTGTAGTCGTCTTTGACGGTGACAACTGGCGTCCCGGCCTGGCTGTACCAGCGGCGGAAGTGAGAGAGATCGACATTAGAGGCATCCTCCATCGCCTGCACAAAATCGTCGCAGGTGGCCGCGCTGCCGTCATGACGCTCGAAGTACAGCTGCATCCCTTTCTGGAAGTTCTCCTCGCCAAGAAGGGTGTGGATCATGCGGATAATTTCAGCGCCCTTCTCGTACACCGTCAGAGTGTAGAAGTTGTTCATCTCGATGACTTTATCCGGGCGGATCGGGTGCGCCATTGGGCTGGCATCTTCCGCAAACTGCAGGCCACGCATGGTACGCACGTTGTTGATGCGGTTCACCGCGCGTGAACCCAGATCGGAGCTGAACTCCTGATCGCGGAAGACGGTCAGGCCCTCTTTCAGGCTCAGCTGGAACCAGTCGCGGCAGGTGACGCGGTTACCGGTCCAGTTGTGGAAATATTCATGGCCGATAACGCGTTCGATATCAAGGTAGTCTTTGTCCGTTGCGGTATCTGTACGCGCCAGCACGTATTTGGAGTTAAAGACGTTAAGGCCCTTGTTCTCCATTGCGCCCATGTTGAAGAAATCGACGGCGACGATCATATAGATGTCGAGGTCATATTCGAGGCCGAAGCGCTCCTCGTCCCACTTCATGGAGTTGATGAGTGAGGTCATCGCCCACGGCGCGCGGTCAAGGTTGCCGCGGTCAACAAACAGCTCCAGCGCCACTTCGCGGCCTGAGCGCGTTTTGAAGGTGTCGCGCAGCACGTCGAAGTCCCCCGCCACCAGCGCAAACAGGTAGCACGGTTTCGGGAAGGGATCCTGCCACTGCACCCAATGACGGCCATTCTCCAGCTCGCCTTCGCCTACGCGGTTACCATTGGAGAGCAGGAAGGGATACAGGGTTTTATCGGCGATGATTTTGGTAGTGAAGCGCGCCAGGACGTCCGGACGGTCGAGATACCACGTAATGTGGCGGAACCCTTCCGCTTCACACTGGGTACACAGCGCCACGCCCGACTGGTAAAGCCCTTCCAGCGCGGTGTTGGCGGCCGGGCTGATTTCATTCACGATGCGCAGCGTAAACTGTTCCGGCAGGTTGTCGATGACCAGCTGGTTGTTTTCTTCTTTATAGTCCGACCAGGCTTCATCATTAATATGCAGGGAGACCAGCGTCAGGTCTTCACCATCCAGACGCAGCGGGACCGCAGTTGCGCTATGGCGCGTCACCTGGCTCACCGCCGTGACAACGGTTTTTGTGGCATCCAGGTCAAAAGTCAGATCGATTTCGCTAATCAGGTAATCCGGCGCACGGTAGTCGTGGCGGTATTTGGCTTGTGGCTGTTGTGTCATAGAAAACCTTATGCATCGTTTGTCGAGTAACGTTTCAATATATTCCTGTTGCGCAAATCGCGCTATGCAGAATGTTCATCTTTTCAGGGTCAAAACCCTTTTTTGCTACATTTGTATAACACGGGGCACAAAATGCCCTCGACCATAAAACGCGCTTATGTTGTGATCGGGGTTCAATAAATCACTAAACAAGGTATACTCCGGAGTTGTTTATTGTACTAAACGCTCCTGTGAGAGGATGCTACTGCGCACCTATGACTCAATTCGCTTCTCCAGTTCTGCATACGTTGCTGGATACCGACGCGTATAAACTGCATATGCAGCAAGCCGTTTTCCACCACTACTATGACGTTCACGTCGCGGCGGAATTCCGCTGTCGTGGCGACGACTTGCTCGGTATCTACGCAGACGCCATTCGTGAACAGGTCGATGCTATGCAGCATTTGACGCTGCAGGACGAGGAATATCAGTGGCTTTCTGGCCTGCCTTTCTTCAAAGCCGACTACCTGAACTGGCTGCGCGATTTCCGCTATAAGCCGGAGCAGGTCACCGTGCTTAACGATAACGGCAAGCTGGATATTCGCCTTGAAGGTCCGTGGCGGGAAGTGATCATGTGGGAAGTGCCGCTTCTGGCGGTGATCAGTGAACTGGCTCACCGCTACCGTTCGCCGGAAAAAGGCGTCGAGCAGGCGGTCGCCGCGCTGGAAAATAAACTCGCAGCCTTCTCCACGCTGACCGAAGGGCTGGACATGTCCCGCTTCCGCCTGATGGACTTTGGCACGCGTCGCCGTTTCTCGCGTGACGTTCAGGAGGCCATCGTTAAACGTCTGCAGCAGGAGCCGTGGTTCGTTGGCACCAGCAACTACGATCTGGCGCGCCGCCTCAGCCTGACGCCAATGGGCACCCAGGCACACGAGTGGTTCCAGGCGCATCAGCAGATCAGCCCCGATCTGGCTAACAGCCAGCGCGCGGCACTGGCCGCATGGCTTGAGGAGTACCCGAATCAGCTCGGGATTGCCCTCACCGACTGTATTACGATGGATGCCTTCCTGCGCGACTTTGGTCCCGAGTTCGCTGAACGTTACCAGGGATTACGCCACGACTCCGGGGATCCGGTTGAATGGGGCGAGAAAGCCATTGCCCATTACGAGAAACTCGGCATTGATCCGATGAGCAAGGTGCTGGTCTTCTCGGATAATCTCGACCTGGCGAAAGCGGTCGACCTCTATCGCCATTTCAATACCCGTGTGAACCTGAGCTTCGGGATTGGTACCCGTCTGACCTGCGATATTCCTCAGGTAAAACCTCTGAATATCGTCATCAAACTGGTGGAATGTAATGGCAAGCCGGTGGCGAAACTCTCCGACAGCCCGGGTAAAACCATCTGCCATGACAAAGCGTTTGTCCGCGCATTGCGTAAAGCGTTCGACCTCCCCTTGATCAAAAAAGCCAGTTAAGCGCTTACGGGAGCCTTTATGGCTCCCTTCTTCTTATTTATTTCTCAATTCTTCTCTTTTGACTGCGAAATTTACTTGTCTGATAGCGGATGGCAGGTAACATAGATATCCCCCCATAAGGGTGGACAAGTGTTTATTTTTTCCGACTATTAACAGAGAGAATATTATGAGCGTTGTGCCTGTAGCCGACGTACTCCAGGGCCGTGTCGCCGTTGACCAGGAAGTCACCGTGCGCGGATGGGTGCGTACCCGCCGAGATTCTAAAGCTGGCATCTCCTTCCTTGCCGTCTATGACGGTTCCTGCTTTGATCCTGTACAGGCCGTCATTAATAATTCTCTGCCCAATTACAATGATGACGTTCTGCGCCTGACAACCGGTTGCTCCGTCATTGTTACCGGCGTGGTTGTGGCGTCACCGGGCCAGGGCCAGAGCTTCGAAATTCAGGCCACTGCGATTGAAGTCACCGGCTGGGTTGAAGATCCGGACACCTATCCGATGGCGGCAAAACGCCACAGCATCGAATATCTGCGTGAAGTCGCCCACCTGCGCCCGCGTACCAACCTGATTGGTGCGGTGGCGCGCGTTCGTCATACACTGGCGCAGGCGCTGCATCGTTTCTTCGATGAACAGGGTTATTTCTGGGTGTCTACCCCGCTGATCACCGCGTCCGATACGGAAGGTGCGGGTGAGATGTTCCGCGTCTCGACGCTGGACATGGAAAACCTGCCGCGTACGCCTGAAGGTAAAGTGGACTATGACAAAGACTTCTTTGGTAAAGAAGCCTTCCTGACGGTATCTGGTCAGCTCAACGGCGAAACGTACGCCTGTGCGCTGTCTAAGATCTACACCTTTGGCCCAACCTTCCGCGCCGAAAACTCCAACACCAGCCGTCACCTGGCGGAGTTCTGGATGCTGGAGCCTGAAGTGGCCTTCGCCGACCTGGACGATGTTGCGGGTCTGGCGGAAGCGATGCTGAAGTATGTGTTCAAAGCGGTGCTGGAAGAGCGTCCTGACGACATGAAATTCTTCGCAGAACGCGTAGACAGCGATGCTGTGGCGCGTCTGGAGCGTTTCGTCTCTGCCGACTTTGCGCAGGTGGACTATACCGACGCGGTGGCGATCCTCGAGAAATGCGGTGAGACGTTCGAGAACCCGGTTTACTGGGGCGTTGACCTGGCGTCTGAGCACGAACGCTATCTGGCCGAGAAGCATTTCAAAGCGCCGGTTGTCGTTAAAAACTACCCGAAAGACATTAAGGCCTTCTATATGCGCCTTAACGAAGACGGTAAAACCGTGGCAGCGATGGACGTTCTGGCGCCAGGCATTGGTGAAATCATCGGTGGCTCTCAGCGTGAAGAGCGTCTCGACGTGCTGGACGCGCGTATGGAAGAGATGGGGCTCAACCCGGCTGACTACAGCTGGTACCGCGATCTGCGTCGTTACGGTACCGTACCGCACGCCGGTTTTGGTCTGGGCTTCGAGCGTCTGATTGCCTATGTTACCGGTGTTCAGAACGTACGCGACGTGATCCCGTTCCCACGTACTCCACGTAACGCCAGCTTCTAATCGATAAAAGACTGAAATGGCCAGCAGATGCTGGCCATTATTTTATTCTGCATTGTCAGTTTTCGTCAGCGCAAAGTCAGCGTCTTTAAACCTTCATCCCGTCACAACCACTACCTGTTACGTTTTGTTTCCGCGAAATATCCAGCCACAAAAAATAAACCCCATTCTTATTGCGATTATTACACCCTTAGGCGATAGCACAAATTTCAACCAATTTTACAGCCATCCGGAAGGCCTTTTACAGTCATAAGAAAAAACGAGCCGTTTAGCGTCTGTTTATATGAATCGCCTTTATCTCAATTAATCATAAGGAATTCATATATATAGGATAGTGCTTGTTGTTTAATTCGCCAGGGCGTTCTGAAGTTTGAGGTGGTTCACAAAGTTCCCAAAAATACACATTTAGTTACACATATTTTATTTCGGTTACTTAATCTTGAGAATTGTAGCACTTTCAGGCTAGCGAAACGCTTCGCCGAATGGAAAGATGCCTGTCAGATACATAAAGACACCAAACTCTCATCAATAGTTCCGGAAATATTTATTGACAGAATTTATTGACGGCAGTGGCGAGTGTCATAAAAAAACCAATGAGGGTAATAAATAATGATGAAGCGCAATATTCTGGCAGTGGTAATCCCTGCCCTGCTGGTAGCCGGTGCAGCTAACGCTGCAGAAATCTATAACAAGAACGGCAACAAACTGGACTTCTACGGTAAAGTTAACGCCGAGCACGATTTCGTGACTTCCGGTGATAACACCAACAATAACGACGCTACCTACGCGCAGATCGGTTTCAAAGGCGAAACTCAGATCAACGACCAGCTGACCGGTTACGGCCAGTGGGAATACCGTTTCCTGGCCAACCAGGCTGAAAATGGTACTCAGACTAACAAAAACCGTCTGGCATTCGCTGGCCTGAAAGCGGGCGATGCTGGCAGCATCGACTACGGTCGTAACTACGGTATCGTTTACGACGTAGAATCATACACCGATATGGCGCCGTCCTTCTCAGGTATGACCTGGGGCGGTAACTATGTTGATAACTTTATGACCAGCCGCAGCACCGGTCTGCTGACCTACCGTAACAGCAACTTCTTCGGTCTGGTTGACGGTCTGAGCCTGGGCGTTCAGTACCAGGGCAAAAACGACCGTACTGACGTTAAAACCTCTAACGGTGACGGCGTAGGCTACTCTCTGGGTTACGACTTCGGCGAAGGCTTCGGTGCAATCGCATCTTACAGCAACGCTAACCGTACTCTGAACCAGAAAGCTGATGGGGAAGGTGATAAAGCTGAAGCATGGGGTGTTGGTCTGAAATACGACGCTAACAACATCTACCTGGCAACCACCTATGCAGAAACCCGTAACACCACTCGTACCGGTTCTAACGGTGACGCTGGCTTCGCTAACAAAACGCAGAACTTCGAAGTGGTTGCTCAGTACCAGTTCGACTTCGGCCTGCGCCCAGCAATCTCCTACGTGCAGACCAAAGGTAAAGACCTGGCTGCCGTCAATGGCTTCAGCGGTGGCGATGCAGACCTGGCTAAATTCATCCAGGTTGGTACCACTTATTACTTCAACAAGAACTTCAACGTGTGGGCTGACTACTACATCAACCTGCTGGACAAAGACTCCGACTACGCGAAAGCTGTTGGCGGTCTGAACGGCAACGACGATATGGCTGCTGTGGGCGTAACCTACCAGTTCTAATCAGTACACCACTTTGTTATATGCTTAATGAACAGGGCTTCGGCCCTGTTTTTTTATGCGTGACAGAAAATAATGGCGACTTTTGAAAAGCCGCACGCTTTTCGTCGCAAACGGTTGGCATTTTGTAAATCTACCGTTAACCTGATAGCGGATTTCACTTCTGTAATCACAATGGAACTTCGTCATGTTTGAGAACATTACCGCCGCTCCTGCCGACCCTATTCTGGGCCTGGCCGATCTGTTTCGTGCCGACGACCGCCCTGGCAAAATCAACCTGGGTATTGGTGTATATAAAGATGAAACCGGCAAAACTCCGGTACTGACCAGCGTTAAGAAAGCTGAGCAGTATCTGCTGGAAAACGAAACCACCAAAAACTACCTCGGTATTGATGGTATCCCTGAATTTGGTCGCTGCACTCAGGAACTGCTGTTCGGTAAAGGCAGCGAAATTGTGAGCAGCAAACGCGCTCGCACAGCACAAACCCCTGGCGGTACCGGCGCGCTGCGCGTGGCGGCGGATTTCCTGGCGAAAAACACCTCTGTTAAGCGCGTATGGGTAAGTAACCCAAGCTGGCCGAACCACAAAAGCGTGTTTAACTCTGCGGGTCTGGAAGTGCGTGAATATGCCTACTACGACGCGGCAAACCACTCTCTCGACTTTGACGGCCTGCTGGCGAGCCTGAGCGAAGCGCAGGCAGGTGACGTGGTGCTGTTCCACGGCTGCTGCCACAACCCAACCGGTATCGATCCGACACTTGAGCAGTGGGAACACCTGGCGAAGCTGTCCGTAGAAAAAGGCTGGCTGCCGCTGTTTGACTTCGCCTATCAGGGCTTTGCCCGTGGTCTGGAAGAAGATGCCGAAGGCCTGCGCGCGTTCGCAGCCGCGCATCAGGAGCTGATTGTCGCAAGCTCGTATTCCAAGAACTTCGGTCTGTACAATGAGCGCGTGGGTGCCTGTACGCTGGTTGCCGCTAACGAAGAGACCGTCGATCGCGCGTTCAGCCAGATGAAATCGGTTATCCGCGCTAACTATTCTAACCCACCGGCACACGGTGCGTCTGTTGTTGCCACTATCCTCAGCAACGATGCGTTACGCGCTATCTGGGAACAAGAGCTGAACGATATGCGCCAGCGCATTCAGCGCATGCGCCTGCTGTTTGTGAATACCCTGGCTGAGAAAGGCGCGGACCGCGACTTCAGCTTCATCATCAAACAGAACGGCATGTTCTCATTCAGCGGCCTGACCAAAGAGCAGGTTCTGCGTCTGCGTGAAGAGTTTGGCGTGTACGCCGTGGCCTCTGGCCGCGTGAACGTTGCTGGCATGACGCCTGACAACATGGCGCCACTGTGCGAAGCGATTGTCGCCGTACTGTAATTTGCGCCCATAAAAAAGCCTGCGTTATGCAGGCTTTTTTTATTCTGGTTACCAGACAGGCATCTCATCCTGAAGGAACGGATTATGGAGCCGTTCATAGCCCAGCGTCGACATCGGACCGTGTCCTGGGATAAAAGTAACGTCATCACCCAGCGGCAATAACTTTTGTTTAATCGACTGGATCAGCTGCCCGTGATCGCCGCGCGGAAAATCGCTGCGTCCTACACCACCTTTGAAGATCACATCGCCGGAAATCAGCAGACGGGACTGGTCATCAAAGAAGACGATATGGCCTGGCGTATGCCCAGGACAATGCAACACCTGTAAAGTCACATTCCCTACGTTAACGCGCTCTCCCTCGTTCAGCCAGCGATCGGGCGTCAGGGGCTGACACTCATCAAGGCCAAACATGCGGCTTTGGGCGGGTAACCCCTGCAGCCAGAACTCATCTTCTTTTTCCGGGCCGATCACCGGCACACCATAGTGTACAGCCAGTTCAGCCGCAGCACCTACATGGTCAAGATGACCATGAGTGAGCAAAATCTGCATCAGCGTGACGCCGCTTGCTACTACTTCCTGCTTGATTTTCTCAGCGTCACCGCCGGGATCGACAAGCGCGGCCAGTTTAGTCTGTTCGCACCAGATCAATGAACAATTCTGGGAGAACGCGGTAACCGGAATAATACGATAGTTCATACTGCTCCTGTGTTTCGTTATTACCAGTGCCGAACCGGACCGGTATCAATATGCACAAAGTTGCTGCTGGGGTAATATCCTACACCACCTGCGCGCATAGATAACGCGGCTTTGCGAATATTGGCTAACGAAACGCCTTCAATATGGAAATCCATTGCCTGTCCCTTCGTGTGATAGCTTTTTTTGGCTACCCCGCGACTGTGGGCGCGCAGTTCATTATTGGTATCAATTGAACGATAGCCAGAAATGAGCTGAACCGGCTTGCTGGTGCCCAGCAGGCCCTGAAGGCGGAAAATCTGATCAAACAGTCCTGGATCGATGGCTTTTATTTTATTCGCGCGGAAATCACGGAAAAAATGGTTAAGTCTTGCTAATTCATCCTGAATATAGCCTCTGCCATCAAAAAACTCCGCTTTTAGCGACTCACCGGTATGAAGATTGTTGAGCGTTAAAACTCGCGGACGAGGTGTCGAGAGGGTGGCAAATGCTGGCGTCGGCAGGATGGCCGCTGCGCCAAGCGCAACGCCACCTAACGCCAGCAGTTTGCGGCGATTAGCGTCAAATTTGTCCATGATAATCAGGTCTACAGGTAAAAGAAATCGTAATATGCTTAGCGCACGAAGGTGCACCTTAACTGGCAAAACCTGGTACGTCAAGGCGCCCAACCCCAGTGAATACGCGGCTTGCAGCGATATAGCCCCTTATTCACCATAACTTACGACAATCATTTTTCCCGAACTACTTCATTTACCTGATTAATTGTTCCGCTTTTGGCAAAATTTGTGCGCCGGATCGCGCGGTGAGATCATAATTGTAAATATCTGTACGATACTGGGTACGCCCGTCTTCGCCCACAAACGCCGTCAGATAGTAAAGATTGACCGGAATATTGTGGCGAATATTAACGTAACGCGTATCCCCCTGTTTCAGGGCATCCGAGATGCGCGTATCGTTCCAGCCCGCATCCTGCAATAGCATATTGGCCAGCTCCGAGGCTTTGTTCACGCGCACGCAGCCAGAACTCAGCGCGCGCGTATCTTTCTGGAACAGGTTGTGGTTCGGCGTATCGTGCAGGTAGATAGCTTCTGAACTCGGCATGTTGAATTTGTAGCGCCCTAAAGAGTTATGCGCTCCGGGAGCCTGCTGGAAGCGGAACGGCAGATTCGACGCTGTGATGGTCGACCAGTCGACCATATAAGGATCGATGGCCTCTTTACTGTTCCATCCACGCATAACCGTGTAGCCATGACGTTCCAGATAACCCGGATCGTTCCAGACTTTCGGCAGAATGTCTTTACGCGCCAGCGTCGGCGGCACGTTCCACGGCGGGTTAACCACCACGTTATTCAGCGCGCTGCTCATCATCGGTGTTTTACGATCCGGACGCCCGACAATCACGCGCGACGCCAGCACTTCGCTGCCGTTCTGGTAATAGACCAGGGAATACGCCGGGATGTTAACCATAATTCCGGTAGAGAGCGTTCCCGGCAGCAAGCGCAAACGCTGGATATTGAGCGCCAGCACCCCTGCCCGCTGCGCAGGCGATACGTTCAGCCAGTCGCGCGTCGTCTGGCCAATGACGCCATCGGCCCCCAGCCCCTGAGCGGCCTGGAACTGTTTAACGGCCGCAACCAGCTCGCGATCGTAAGCCGCGGGTTTGTTGCTCAGGGCAACGGCTTTCTTCTCTTTCACGGGCGCTGACGGGCTGACGGCGACGTTTTGTGGATCATCACCCGGAAGAGCAATCTTTGGCCCGCCGTCAAGAAGACCGGAACGCGTCAGGATCTCGCGCAGGGCGGGCACATCGCTGCTCCACTGCCCCGGACGCAGCGTCGCGGTCCCGCGCATTTGCGGCCATGGACGCGAGTCCCCCACCAGCGCGAGGAGCGACTGGTGCAGAGTGGCATAGTGTGGATGCGCCGGTGCGAGGCTGGCGATAAAGCGCGGCAGTTCGCCGTTATCCAGCGCTAACTGCCATTGGTTAATCACCGACAGCGCCGGCGTCGCCAGCTTGTACGGCTTATCGCTGTAGAGCCAGCGGCTGCCATTGACCGGAATACCCGCCACGAACTGCAGGTAGCCCATCATGGCATCGGAAAGGACCACGTCCCGCGCCTGCCCGGTGACGGCAGGATCGGTTAGCAGCTCAACCCACTTAGTAAACTGCGGCTGAAATCCTGCAATCGCGACCTCCGCCAGCTGCTGCTGGAAGGCGCGCACGGCATCGCGATTTTCCCACATCGGTTTCATATCGCGGGCAGCATAGAGGAGCGTGAGCTGATTGATATAGACAGGCGTGTAGCCTGACGGCAGCTCAGACTGCAGCTGCTGACTGAGCGATTCGGCGTCGATGCCTTCCGGCAGCGGTTTAATACCGGCCATGATAGCCGTTGCCGGAGACTGGTCCAGCGGCTGGGACAACGACGTTGGCTGCGCGCCTGTCGTTGCCGAGCTGTCAGTCGGCACAATTTCAGGCTCGTCGGCCTGGGCGGTTAACAGCGGAGCAAACATCACTGCCAGGCATAAACTCAGCGCAGACAGCTGACGACCACATTCTTTCTTAAGCAACATCCCTTGCCCCCTGTTTTCACGACATGCCCATCAAATCAAGTTGGGGCTTTCTTTCATTATAGGTAGACGGCCAAGCTGTTGCCTTACCTTATGTAAAGAAGTTTAAAGATAACGCAGCCCTAAGCACAAGTTAAGTTTAAAAAAAAAGCGGCGCCAGTGCGCCGCTTCGGGTCAGAAGACGCGTCAGGAAGCGTCCGCCGTGTTTTCCGGCAATGACTCCGGCGGCTGCGGCGCAAAGCCACGCAGCCCAACAACGTGAACGTGTTCGCTGTTCTGGAACACCTTACGCACCAGTTTGTAGGTGGTGCCCTTCTCGGGGCTGATGTTCTCCGGCGCCGCGATAATGAGCTGCATATCGAGACGTTCGCAAAGCTCGAACAGCGTAGCAATTGAGCGGGCATCAAGACGCGCCGCCTCATCCAGGAACAGCAGTCGGCACGGCGAGATGTCTTTGCCGCGCAGGCGACGCGCTTCATCTTCCCAGCTCTGTACGACCATCACCAGAATTGACATACCGGTACCGATCGCTTCACCGGTAGAGAGCGCCCCGGATTCCGCACGCAGCCAGCCGTCTGAGCCACGGTTTACCTCAACTTCCATTTCAAGGTAGTTACGGTAGTCCAGCAGCTCCTCACCGATGGTTTGCGGCGTACGTTGCCCCATATCAATCTGCGGGTTCAGGCGCTGATACAGCTTCGCCAGCGCTTCGGAGAAGGTCAGACGGTTGCTGTTGAACAGATCCTGATGCTGCTCGTGCTGCTCAGACAGCACTTCCAGCAGCGTCGCGTGGGCTTCACGCACGTTGACGTTGAGGCGCACGCTGTTCACCTGGCCAAACGACACGCTCTGCAGACCCTGGTTCAGCTGGCGAATACGGTTCTGTTCGCGCTGAATGGTTTTACGAATGATGTTCGCCACGCTGCGGGAGCTGATCGCCAGCTTCTGCTCGCGGGAGGTCAGCTCTTCCGTCAGGCGACCCAGCTCGATTTCCATCTGTTCGATGGCTTCAACCGGATCGTCGGTACGGATGATGTCCTGACGAATACGCTCGCGCAGGTGCTGGTAAACCGCCACGAAGAACTGGATTTTACGTTCCGGACGTTTTGGATCCTCCGACATGCGCAGCACGTCGCGCAGGTGTTCGTTATCCGCCACCGCCAGACGCAGCGCACCCAACGCCTTATCCGACATGGAACGCAGCTCATCGGCAGAGAGGTACGCCAGCTCGCGACGGTGCAGACGACGCTCAACGTTATTGTCTTTCACCATGCGCATCACCGCGCACCAGCCCGCCTTGGCGGTCACGACCTGCTCGCGCATCTCAAAGTAGTCGCGCTCCAGCTTGCGCAGGCGACGGGTCAGGTTATCCATTTCCGCTTCGCAGAAGGTCAGCGCTTTTTCCAGCTGATTACGACGCGCGCGGTTATTGCTGAGCTGAGAATGCAGCTCGTCACGACGAATACGCGCGCGCTCTTCAGCCCCGCTGTCGGCACGCACGCCGATGTCCTGAAGCTCTTTCTGCAGATCGTTTAACAGCTCTTTCTTGGTATCGAAGGAGCTTTTCAGCGAGGCCAGTACCTGGTTGTACTGGTTCAGCTGAGCGGAGTGGCTGCGCATTGCTTCGCGGGCGCGAGTACGTTCCGCTTCCGCCTGCTCAAGGCGCTGACGCAGTTTTTCGTTCAGGTCGCTGTTGCCGCTCAGCATTTCAGCCGAATCGGAGTAGCCAAAGTGGGCCCGACGCTGCACCACTTCCGTCAGGGCAAACGCCTGCTGACGCGCTTCGCGCTGCACCTGCTGCGACCAGGCATAATCTTCTTTTAACTGCTCGAACTGTTCCGGGTCGCTCTGCAGTACAGACACGACGGGCTCCAGCTTCGCCAGCTGATTGCCGTGCTGCTGAACGAAACGCGCGGCTTCCTGCGCTTCATCCAGACGCTCCTGGATCTCATCCACACGGTCAGCCAACGTGTCGTCCGCCAGCAGATTCAGGCGCGGCAGGATGCGGTTAAGGGCAGCGACGCCCTCTTTCGCCTGTTCAAACTGCACGCGACTCTGCTGGTTATCACTTTCATGGCTGGCAATGGCACGTTCAAGCTCGCCACGACGGGTATTGAGCTTGCGGATTTCGGCTTCCGGATCCGCGTCAAACGCCACGGCGAGATGGCTGCCGATAAAGCGGCTGAACGCCTGGTGCAGACGCTGGGTTTTCTGCACGTCAAACGACAGGTTCGCAAAACGTTCAGACAGCGTCTCACGCTCGGCGTGCAGGCTCTCGATGCGGCTTTCGCGCGCGGCGCGGCCAAACAGCGGCAGCTCAGGGAAGCGGGAATAACGCCACTGACGGTCGGCGATTTTCACCACTACCGCTTTTTCCAGCTCGTCGACGCTGAATACGCTGTCATCGAACGACTGCGGATCCCCTTCGATCAGGTAGAGATCTTCCGGACAATCTTCCAGCCCGGCAAGCTGCTCAGAAATAAGCGACAGATCCGGGACTACAATCGCGTTGCGGGATGGACCGTACAGCGCGGAGAAGTACGGGGCATCGTCAAGGCCAACGTCGTCATAAATCTCGGACAGCAGCACGCCGCCAAAACGCTCGGCTAGCGCATTCAGGCGCGGATCTTCTGAACCGCCCGGCTGGCTTAGGCGCTCAATTTCTTCATCGACGTCGCGCTTGCGGGCGCCCACTTCGTCACGCTCAACGATGGCTTCACGTTCGCGCTCCAGCAGCTGCTGCAGGTATTCGGTCACTTCCTGGCTGGATTCGAACTGCTCGCCGCACTGCTCGCTGAGCTGGTTCAGGCTGCTTTGAGCCGCCAGCCAGACCGGTGCACGCTCCAGGAGCGTCTTCGAACGGGACTGAATCTGCTCCAGCTCCTGACGCAGGGTCATACGCTGTTCGCTGGCGTTTGATACGGTATCGGACAGGGCCGCAATACGCGCTTCCAGCTCCTGATGCAGGGCCTCAAGCTCGTCGAAATCGTAATTTTTTCCCTGACGCTTGCAGAATTCCGCCAGCAGACGCTCGGCTTCCTGCTGCTCGCGCAGGCGCTGCTCCAGCTCGTTCAGACGCATACGCAGCGGCTGAACCTGCTCGGCCAGATGGCGCTGGTTCACACCGTCGCGCAGCAGTTCACGGGCAACGTCCCAGGCTTCGCTACGCGCCAGCGGGCCGTTAATTGCGACCACCAGCTGATAAGCCTGCTCAAACTGGCTGTGCGCCGTTTGCGCGACGCTCATTTTCTGTTCGAGGGACAGCAGTTTCTCGGTGGCTTCCTGCTCTTTGGCCTGGAAGGTATCCAGCCACTCGTCGGCGCTGTCCGGCGTCAGGTCAGGCAGATGGCACAGCTCTTTCGCACGCTGTAATGCCTGCAATGCCTGGGTGTACTGAATCGCTCGCGTCTGCTGCACGTCAAGTGCCTGCTGGTAATCGGCAAGCTGGCTTTTCAGCTCATCCACTTCCAGCTCGGCCGCTTCGGCGCGGGCTTCGTTCTCTTCCTGCATGTCGGCGGCTTCAGCCACCACTTCATTTTGCTCTTCGAGACGAATCTGAAGCTCATCGAGGTCCGCTTCATAGCGCTCGATTTTTTCCTGCTGACGCAGCGCGGTCTGCACCAGGTTCAGATGATCGCTGGCGGCCTGATAGTCGGCTTCCAGGTCGCCTTCAGCACCGTTGTGCTCACCCAGCTCGCGCGCCATCTCGACGTGCTTGTACTGCTCCGCTACCAGCTGTTTACGGGAGGTAAACAGCTCGCGACGGTATTCTAACGCCTGATCGAGATGCACGCGGCGCTCGTTGGCGTGGCGCATGTAGTCTGCCGCCACGTAGTTGGTGGCTTCGCTGATCAGGTGTTTAAACAGGTCGCGGTCAGACTGGGTAACGCGAATCGCTTCCAGCGTCATGCGGTTTTCGCGCAGCGCCGCTTCCATATCCTGGAAGGCCTTACGCACGCCGCTGTTTTCCGGCAGCAGGTAGTCGCGCAGGGAGCGGGTAATCGCGCTGGAGATACCGCCGTACAGAGACGCTTCGATCAGACGGTAGTATTTACTACGGTCTGATGCGGTGCGCAGACGACGCGCCACCACGCCCAGATCGAACATCAGCGAGTGGTAGTCGGTAATGGAGTTGAACTGCTTGAACTGCACGCCTTCGATGGCTTCAAGCTTGTCCTTCAGCTCCTGCAGCGTCAACACGCGCGCCTGACGTTCGTTCAGGGTTTCCGTGAGCAGTGCCGTCGGCTGCACGGAGGTTGGCAGCCCCTGGATCGCAAACGGTTTGATATCCACTTTGCGGTCGCGACCGGCGACCTGCTGCAGGCGCACGCCCACCACCACGCGCTGATGACGGGAGTTAATAACGTCCAGAACCGAATAACAGACGCCGGCCTTCAGCTTACCGTGCAGACCTTTATCACGTGAGCCGCTTGTGGCCCCCGCTTCGGTGGTGTTACGGAAGTGGAGCAGCGTCAGATCGGGGATCAGCGCCGTAACAAAGGCTGCCATGGTGGTGGATTTACCCGCACCGTTACCGCCGGAGAGCGTCGTGACCAGCTCATCCAGATCGAACGTTCGGGCAAAGAAGCCGTTCCAGTTAATCAGCGTCAGTGAGCGAAATTTACCGCGTTCAATCATTACTCTTCCTCCCCGCTATCCGGCAGATTCTCTTCATGCTCGTCATTGAGCTGCAAATGGTTTTCCACCGGCATCGCTTCACCGTCGCGGATCATGCGAAGCTGCGCTTCACGCGCGTCATCGCCCGCACGCACGTCGGCGCCGAAGCGGAAGACAGATTCCGTAATGCGGAATTTGCTGCTGTCGTGGCCCATAAACCAGACCATCCCCAGACGACGCAGACGGTTCAGGGAAGAGCGAACTTTTTCCTGTAATTTCTGACGGTCAAGATCCGACCCCGTGGAGCGGTTGTTCACCAGCTTGAGCAGCTTACTTTCATCTGCCAGCGTCAACAGCTCGTCGTAAAGTTCCTGCTGGGTGAAGATCCCTTCATTCGCCAGACGTTCCGGGCTGAGGTAGAGGTAGCAAAGAATTTTGCCGACCATCATATCCAGCTCTGAGAGCACGGAACGCGGAATAAGCGTCGTGGAGCGCGGGCGCAGGTAGAAAAACCCTTCCGGCGCGCGGATAAGCTCCACGTTGTAGCGCGCGTAAAACTCTTCCAGGTACTCCTGGAAGTCCATCAAAAAGGCGTGATTATCCAGCTCGTCTAAGCCAATGTGACGACCGGCACGCAGCTGGCTGTCCAGCGCCGGAAATAACGGATTCGCCAGCGCCTGTGCCAGCTTAACGGGCATCACTTGTTCAATATTTGTCAATGACATGCGCCTGTACCTTGGCTCCGTAATCGTTAATTGGCTGCCACTTCGGCGGCAGTCCGGTGAAATCTGCTTGCGCGACGCCCAGGCGCACCGCCTGGTCTACCACAATGCGTGCAATGTCGAAGTGGCGCGCGCGAGGATATTGCGCCAGATAGTCGCGCACCACGAGACCAAGATCCAGCGGCACTTGTCTGGTTTTGTAGACAGCGAGCTGTTCTTCGATCATCGCCGCAAGCTGCTCGCGAATTTCGTTAAATTCTTCGTATTCCAGATCCGGCGGCAGTTCACCGGTCACCTCTTCATCGCGCAGCGCCATCTCTTCGTCGCGCATATCCAGCAGACGATCGGCATTGGCGTAGGTCAGCGCCCACGGCGCATCGAAATAGGTCTGCACCGACTGACGCAGACGCTGGGCAAAGACGCGGTTTTTATCCATATCAATCGCGGTACGGATAAATTTATGCACGTGTCGGTCGTAGCCGATCCACAGGTCGATTGACTGCTGACCCCAGCTGATAATGCGGTCGAGTTTGCTCTGCAGATCGAAGACCAGTCGATCGATAAAATGCAGATCGTCGTGCGCCAGCGTCGCGTCCTGGATGCGCAGCAGATTCGCCTGCAGCTTGTCCCCTGCGGCTTCCAGCGTATCCTGGAGCTCGCGCAGCGTGCCGGAGGTTTCTGACAGCAGAAGTTCACAGCTGGAGATGGCCGCTCGCCAGTCTTTATTCAGCAGCTGGGCGATATCGTCTTTCACCTGCTGCTGCTGTTCGTCCATCAGACGCTGGGTGAGATCGATACTGTCGAAAATCTCTGCCACCGAATATTTCAGCGGCGCGTAGACGTTACGGTGCCAGTGGAATTCGTCACCGTTTTCATCCGCCGCATCGGCGGCGCGCTTAAGCTCACCCGCCACGATCGAGAGCTGCATGGAAAGACGCAGCGTGGAAAATTCACGCTGGCGGATGTAGTAATCGGTGATGCCGATGCCCAGCGGCGTCAGGCGATAGATGGCGTTTCCTTCCGCCTGCTCGCTGGTAAAGCGGTTCAGCAGACGTTGACGCACCATATCGTTGATCGCGTTGTTGGCACGCACGCTAATGGTTTCGCTGGTTTGCTCAAACGCATCACTGACATGGCGGAACGCATCCACCAGTTCACCCTCGCTCATTTCACCGTCCAGCCGTTCGCCGTTCAGCGTGGCAACCGCCAGCAGGAAAGAGAGTCTGTCTACCGGCAGCGAGATGGAGAAATCGTTTTTCCTGGCCCAGGCAACCAGTTCGGGGACTGTCTGGGAAAATTCACTCATAGGTTATCCTTGCATCTGCGGCTTGTGCGCGGTGACGTGAATATAGCGGCCAAGGCTGATAAAAGGCTCCTGACGGCAATACCGCGTTTCTAATTCTGTTAAGGTGTCAAAACAGTCACTCTGTTTGTGTTTTTCACGCAGATAATCATGAAACACCCTGACGCCCGTCTTCCCGACGATCTGCCAGCCAATCGCTTCCAGCCAGCCATAAACCTGCTGTGGATCGCGCGGATAGTCCGGGGAAAGCGTGCGCTTTTTCTTTTTGGGCATCCCGACCTGCACATAGTCGAAGTTTCCTGCAACCATGTTGTGCATCAGGAAGCCGTTAGCATTGTAGAACATCAGCGACAGCGTGCCGCCCGGGCGCAACATCGACCACAGGGTTTGTAACACGCTTTGCGGATCGGCAACCCACTCCAGCACCGCATGAAACAATATCAGATCAACCTGGGTTTCCAAATGCTGCGCGATGTCCTGAGCGGCGCATTGTATAAAATGCATGTTGTCGCTCACACCTTTCTCTTCTGCAGCACGCGTCGCGCGGGCGACCATTTCAGCAGAAAGATCGCAAAGCGTGACGTGATGACCGCGCTCGGCCATTTTTATCGCCGTCTGCCCTTCACCGCCACCGGCGTCCAGCACGCGCAACGTTTGACCACCAAAGGTGGCCAGAATGGTGTCCAGATCCTGCCAGAGGATCGTCTGACGGAGCCGCCCTTTCGTGGTGCCATAAATGTTGCGCGAAAACTTTTCCGCGATGTCATCAAAATTGCGATCCCGCATTGGGAGAGTTCCACTCGCTAACTGCAAAACCGCTATTTTGTCACACCCGCGCGGAGAATGAACCTCTCTGGTGTAATATCACGGGTAATCACCTGCTATATGGTCAAAAAAGGAACCAAAAAGGATGCTTTTTACCCTTAAGAAATACATTGGAGGGATGATGCTTCCCCTTCCGCTGCTGCTCATCATCATCGCGCTGGGGCTGGCGCTGGTGTGGTTCAGTCGCTTTCAGAAGAGTGGCAAAACGCTTATCACGCTCGGCTGGTTTGTCCTGCTGCTGTTGAGCCTGCAGCCGGTCGCGGATGGTCTTTTACGCCCCATCGAAAACAAGTACCCAACATGGCAGGGAAATCAGAAAGTGGCGTACATCGTGGTGCTGGGCGGCGGATATACCTGGGATCCTGACTGGGCCCCCAGTTCAAACCTGATCAACAACAGCCTGCCACGACTAAATGAAGGCATTCGCCTCTGGCTGGCGAATCCGGGATCAAAAATGATCTTCACCGGCGCGGCGGCCAAAACGAACCCGGTGAGTACGGCTGAGGCAGGCGCCAGAGTCGCGGAATCACTCGGCGTGCCGCGCTCCTCAATTATCACTCTGGACAGCCCAAAAGATACCGAAGAAGAGGCTGCCGCAGTGAAGCAGGCGATTGGCGATGTCCCGTTCTTGCTGGTGACCTCCGCCTCACACCTGCCGCGCGCGATGATTTTCTTTGAGAAGCAAGGCCTGCACCCGCTTCCCGCACCGGCAAACCAGATGGCCATCGACGCGCCGCTCAACCCGTGGGAACGGGCGCTCCCCTCCCCGGCGTGGCTGATGCATAGCGATCGCGTCGGTTATGAGACGCTCGGACGCCTCTGGCAGTGGCTGAAAGGATCGTCAGGCGAGCCAGGGCAGGAGTGATTTTGTTGCCAGATCGAAATTTGCGCGATTAAAACGTCCCGTATTCACCAGCTGCGCGACTTCGTCCCAGAGCAGGTAAAGCCAGCGCCGCCAGAGAAACGCTTCTGCAACGGGCGCGCGTTGAAGGTAGTGCCACAGTAAACCTTCCGCCGCCCCGCTGTCGCTGAGCCTGAACAGCTCATATTCGCGCGGAGCCCAGAGCATGATCCCCGGCCCGAGCATCGCCAGAAGCTGATCGCTACGGGAGTCTTTGAGCATGCTTCGCAGGGTGAAATTACCGTGGATCAGCACGCAGTTGTCATTAAAACCGTCGAACAGCGCCGGTAAGCACTCGCGGGTGCGAAACAGAATACGTTTGTCCTGCATGGTTAAACCGGTATTGTTGAACTGGTTAAGCGTTCCCCACAGCACTTCCACCCGCTGGCGATACCACAGCGGCCACAGGTTTTCCTGAGTGCTGTCGACCGGACCGACAAGCCCGCGGCTATCCTGACGATGCCAGGCCAGCAGCGCCTCGACAATCTGGTCTTTTAACTGCTCCCAGCGTTCCGGCGTGCGCGCGGGCGCTTCAACGGGCACGCCGCGCAAGCGCTCAATCAGCAGCACGTCCGGGCCGGGGTGTTCCTCGTGCGTCATCACGCCGTACACCGTCGGCATACGGACGGTTCCCTCCCGCGCCAGCATCGACATTTTCCATGCAAGCTGCCTGGCAACGCCCGGCGAGGTGAAACTTCTGGCCATCAGCGGCATAGGGTTGCCCTGACTGTCATACAACGACCAAAGCGCGGTATCGGCCTTTTCACTCACGCATTCGACCCGGCTTAATTTCTCACCCAGCAGATGGCTAAGTTCGGCACGCAGCTGTTCCATATGAGATTACCCCCATTAAGACTACTGCTTTTATAATGAGCGCCCTGAAGGAAGATGTCACCCGGAAGAGATCAATTAGGGAAAAGAAAGAGGAATTAACGGGGAGAGGACATCCCCCCGTCAGGAGGGATGCAGGCGGTATTAGCGCAGCTCGGCGCGGACGCGCTCAAGATCTTCCGGCGTATCAACGCCCGTTCCAGGCACTTCGCTGGCAACGGCAACGTGAATTTTTTCGCCGTACCAGAGCACGCGAAGCTGCTCCAGCATTTCGATATGCTCCAGCGGGCTCGGCGCCCAGGTAACATATCGACGAATAAAACCGGCCCGATAGCCGTAGATCCCAATATGACGCAGGAAGGTATCACCGATGGTCTCTTTAGAGAGCGCAAAGCGATCGCGATCCCAGGGGATCGTGGCGCGGGAGAAATAGAGCGCATAGCCTTCGGCATCCATGACCACCTTCACCGCATTCGGATTGAATGCCTCTTCAGCGTGGTGAATAGGCACCGCGAGCGTCGCCATACCAACCTGACGCTGAGCCAGGTTTTCTGCCACCTGACGGATAATCACCGCCGGGATCATCGGCTCGTCACCCTGCACGTTAACGATGACCGTATCATCACTGAAACCACATTTCTCAACCACTTCCGCCAGACGCTCGGTGCCGGACTGGTGATCGGCGCGGGTCATGCATACCTCACCGCCTGCCGCCTCAACCGCACGGGCGACGTCAGGATGATCGGTAGCAACAATCACGCGATCGGCACCGGATTCACGCGCACGCTCAAGAACATGCACAATCATCGGCTTGCCGTTAATATCCACCAGCGGTTTACCCGGCAGACGCGTTGAAGCATAACGCGCAGGAATAATGACAACAAAACTCATGGTTTGCTCTCTTCTGCCACCAGGGAACGAGCTTCATTTTCCAGCAGTACCGGAATGCCGTCACGCAGCGGGAAAGCCAGGCTGTCCAGCTTGCAGATCAGCTCCTGTTTGTCCTGGCTGTAGTAGAGTTTGCCGTTGCATACCGGGCAGGCAATAATTTCAAGTAAACGGTGATCCATAGTTCCTCCGTATGGGTAATCGCTAAAGCTTAACACATTCCCTTTTCAGGGAGTGCCTGTTTCCCAGCCACTTCGACAGGTTGTAAACAGTCCGTCGGGTACCCGGCCCAGCGTCACGTCGCGGGCGCCCTGCCAGCGCGCGAATTCGCTAATGGCGAACGTTAACCCTTTTTCCAGGCTCGCCGTCACCCTGACGCCCTCTTCCAGATAAAGCGCAATGATTTCAAGCGTGCCGGTCTTGCGGTGCATTTTGGCGTCCATGCGCCCGACCAGTTGCCCCTTATGCAGCAGCGGGAGAACAAAGTAACCATACTGGCGCTTTGGGGCCGGGGTATAACATTCCAGCCGATAGCTAAAATCGAACAGCTGCTCGGCGCGTTTTCTGTCCCAGACGACCGGGTCGAAAGGCGACAACACCGCACTGTGGGTTGCCTGAAGTTTCCCCTCCTGGGCCTGAGGCAGTAGCGGGAGGAGATCCGCATGCAGCCACATTTCGCCCAGCGTTTCCACCGTGACGGGAATGATGCGCTGTTCGCGTTGCCAGATATCCAGCAGCGGTTTCAGCGCGGGCTGGCGAAGGCGGTAATAGTCTGCCAGCCATTGCGTGCGGAAAATCCCCAGACTGCGGGCGCTGTTCTCCAGCATGATGGCCTCGGCCGCCTCCTGGGTAAGCAGGTCACGCTCGTCGTCCCAGTGCGGCATCACGCGATGCGTCAGATCGTAGACGCGCTGAAAATTACGCCGCTCAATCACCATGACTTTGCCAGAGGTAAACAGCCCTTCGAGATGACGTTTATGCGGCTTCCACTCCCACCAGCCGCTGGTGCCTTTGCGCGGGTGTTCAAAATCGGCTGAGCGTACGGGACCGTTATCCTGAATATGCGCGATAAGCTGCTCAATTTCGGCCGCATGTTCCAGCATCCACGCCTGTCGGTATTTCCAGCCCATCTTTTCCGGGGCAAGCATACGGTGGCGAACCAGGGCAAAATCGCTGCGGGGCAGGAAGCAGGCTTCGTGCGCCCAGTACTCCATTAACTCTCCCTTGCTGAGCGCCTCATCCAGCCACTGCGAAGGATAATTCCCCAGGCGGCTAAACAGCACCAGGTAAGGGCTACGCGCCACAATGTTAATGGTGTCGATTTGAAGCAGCGACATGCGCTGGACGGTCGAGAGAATATCGGCAGGCTGCGCGCGGCGGCGGGGCTTTTTAAGCAGCCCCTGCGCGGCAAGGTGTAAATGACGTGCGGCTGAAAGCGAGAGTTGCGGTAAAGACATGCGTTATCCTGTCAGTCAAAGCGCCACCAGAACCGCGTAAGCGTTTATTTCACCAACGCAATCAGTTCCTTGAGCAAACGTTCCGGCTGCTCGCCGCTGAGTTCAGCGTCAACCGGCAGATACCACCAGTTTTCTTTCGCGAAGGCACGGCATTTCACCGCATCTTTTTCGGTCATGATCAGCGACTGCCCGGGTACGGTCAGGGCGTCTACCTGCCCTTCCACCAGCGCCTGGTGGTCGGCCAGCGGAACGCGTTTTTCCAGCCGGGCACCACACTGTTCCAGCGTCGCGAAGAAGCGCGGCGGATGGCCAATCCCCGCCATCGCCACCGGTGAAGGCAGCTCAGCAACCGACCGGCGCTCACCCGTCACCAGGTTGATCGCCAGGCCTGGCTGCAGATGCATCGGGATTTCACCCGCTTTTGCCTCACCACCGTTCACAATCACCGCATTAACGGACTTAAGACGCGAAGCGCGTTCACGCATGGGTCCGGCAGGCAGCCACCAGCCGTTGCCGAAGCGGCGAACCCCGTCGATGACCACAATCTCTTTATCACGCGCCAGGGCGTAATGCTGCAGGCCATCGTCAGTGATAATGATTTGTACCGCGTGTTCGGCAAGCAGTGCCTGAACGGCGTCGCTGCGCACCGGGGAGACCGCAACCGGCGCGCCGGTACGCTGGAAAATCAATACCGGCTCATCACCCGCTTCGGCGGTCGTGATTTCCGCCGTCAGCAGCAGCGGATAACGCGCCGCTTTACCGCCATATCCGCGCGATACCACCCCCGGGCGGATACCGCGTTTTTGCAATTGCTCCACCAGCCAGATAACCACCGGTGTTTTACCGTTGCCGCCCGCCGTAAGATTACCGACCACCACCACCGGAACCGGCGCGCGCCAGGCGCGCTTCAGCCCCAGACGGTAAAGCATACGGATAATGCCGCTCACCAGGCCGTAAAGCCAGGAGAGCGGCAAAAGCAGCAGCCACAGCGGGGATTCACCGGACCAGATGCGTGCAATCATTCGCCAAACTGCATCTTATGAAGCTGGGCGTAAACGCCGCGGTGTTCCAGCAAATCAGCATGGCTTCCGCGTTCAACAATGATACCGTCCTCAACCACGACGATTTCGTCAGCCTGCTCGATAGTCGACAGACGGTGCGCAATCACCAGCGAGGTACGGTTCTTTTGCAGCTCATCCAGCGCAGACTGAATAGCGCGTTCAGATTCCGTATCCAGCGCAGAGGTCGCTTCGTCCAGAATCAGAATCGGGCTGTCACGCAGCAGCGCACGCGCAATGGCGATACGCTGACGCTGGCCGCCGGAGAGCAGCACCCCGTTCTCACCGATTATCGTATCAAGGCCGTTATCCATCTTGTTGATAAAGTCCATTGCGTAGGCCATGCGCGCGGCGTTCTCAATCTGCTCGCGGCTGTATTCATCCGTGCGCGCATACGCAATGTTGTTAGCCACGGTATCGTTGAACAGGTGCACGTTCTGGGAAACCAGCGCCACTTGGTTACGCAGCGACTGCAGGGTATACTCCCGCAGATCATGACCGTCCAGGAGGATCTCACCTTCGTTAATATCGTAGAATCGGGTGATCAGGCTGGCAATCGTCGATTTACCCGAGCCGGAACGGCCCACCAGAGCCACGGTTTTACCCGCCGGAATGGACAGGTTGATATTACGCAGCGCCGGCGTTTCACGTCCAGGATAGGAGAAAGTGACATTGCGGAATTCAACGTCGCCACGGGCGCGCTCAATCTCGCGTGTACCTTCATCTTTTTCCTGTTCGGAATCCAGAATGCTGAACAGCGTCTGACAGGCGGCCATCCCGCGCTGGAACTGGGCGTTCACGTTCGTCAGTGACTTCAGCGGACGCATCAGGGCGATCATTGAGGAGAAGACCACGGTGATAGTACCCGCCGTCAGCGTCTCCATCACGCTTGGGAAGCTTGCCGCATAGAGGACGAATGCCAGCGCCAGGGAGGCAATCAGCTGAATAATCGGGTCAGAAATGGAAGAGGCCGAGACCATTTTCATCCCCTGCAGACGCATTTTGTTGCTGACTTTATCAAAGCGTTTGGTTTCGACGTCCTGACCGCCAAAAATCAGAACTTCTTTATGCCCTTTCAGCATCTGTTCCGCGCTGGTCGTCACCTGCCCCATCGTGTTCTGCATATTCTTACTGATATTGCGGAAGCGCTTTGAGACGACGCGGATAGCAATAGAAACTATCGGCGCCAGAACGATAAGGATGATCGACAGCTGCCAGCTGTAATAGAACATCATCGCGAACAGGCCGATGATTGACGCACCCTCACGCACAACGGTGATCAGCGCGCTTGAGGACGAGGAGGCAACCTGCTCGGAATCGTAGGTAATACGAGACAGCAGCGTCCCGGTAGACTGCTTGTCAAAGAACGAGACCGGCATGCCCATCATGTGGCTGAACAGGCGACGGCGCATGGTCATCACCACTTTCCCTGATACCCAGGAAATACAGTAGCTGGAAATATAGCTGGTGATGCCGCGTAAGATCATCAGTCCGATAACCACCAGAGGCATCCATAGCAACACTGAGCGATCCGTTTTACCAAAACCGTCGTCCAGTAACGGTTTGAGGAGCGATAGCATAAAAGTATCGCTGGCTGCGTTGAGAATTAACGCAACACCCGCCACGATCAGGCCTGCTTTAAAGGGTGCAATCATCGGCCAGAGTCGGCGGAAGGTTTGCCACGTGGAGAGATCTTTGTCGTTATGCATTCAAAAAACCAGCATTCGTTGAAATAGCCGCATATTCTACCCGTTATCGACGGGCTCGCCAAACCACTGATGATACCAAACGGGTAAAAATTGCTCTCGCAAGCGCCGGATTTGCCAGTGATGTTGCGAGAATGTCACCGATATTTGTCCAGAATGAGGGGTATCGTGCCAGATGTACCCCTCTTTTCGATAGCGTCGGACAACTTTTGCCGACGGGAATCGCCATGCGTTATAGCGGGCCGCGGAATCCAGGGCGATCTGACCTTCCACCCGCTGTACCAGCGGCAAAGACGACGAAGTATTGCTGCCATGATGAGGAACCTGTATGAGCGTGGACGTCAGATAACGCCAGTAATGGCTAAGCATAGCCTGTTCCGCTTGCGCTTCAATGTCCCCTGTTAGCAGAACGCTCTGCCCTCCGTCGTCCACCTTTACCACGCAGGAATGGTTATTTCCCTGAGCCGGGTAATTTTCGGGGGGCCAGTGTACGGTGAAGGAGAGTCCCTGCCATTTCCATCTCTGCCCGCGAAAACAGGGCCGATGTCCCGCCTGGCGCAATGGGCTTCTTACCCACACGTCCGGCCACGCTTTTTGCAATGATGCGAGTCCTCCCGCATGGTCGAGGTGTTCATGACTGAGAATAACGCCTTCAGGCCGCAGATGATGCCAGCGAAGCCACGGGATAATTAACCGCTGTGCGCTATCCCCACCCGGCCAGGCAAGCCCGGTATCATAGATAATGGCTTTGCCCTGCCGTTCAACGACCATCGCCAGCCCCTGCCCTACATCCAGCATATGCAGCGTCCAGCTCTCGTTTTTTTCCGTTCTCCAGAGAGGAAATGTGAGTAAAACACTTCCTGCAAGACAAACGGCAGGAAGGGTTTTCCAGGCACGGAAGCGCCAGCCGATGATGATAAGCCAGGGCAGTAATGTCATGTACTGCCAGCGTTGGTCGACATTTTGCCAGCCGTCAGGCAGGCGCATGAGGAGCCAGAATAGCCCCGCAAGTGACTTATTGGCTGCGAACCAGACGACGCTTTCCGGTGCCGCCAGCGGCAGCAGATGAAGCAGCATGCCGAGCAGGATCAGCGGCACGGAGACAAACGTCACCAGGGGAACGGCAAAGAGATTCGCGACCAGGGAGGAGATGCTGAATCCATGGAAAATCAGAACCTGTAGCGGCATCAGCAGCATCAGCATGCCGACCTGCAGATAGATCAGGTTCAGCAGCGGCCGTATACGTCGTACCCGGTGCCAGCCAGGAAGAGGCAGCCACTGAAACCAGAAAATCAGCGCAGCGACAGCAAATGCAGACAAGAGCAGACTCTGCGAGAGTATGGCTAAGGGATCGCTTATCAGGATCGCCGCGATACAGCAGCCCCATACCTGCCATGGAGACCATTGCCGGGCAGCGATCCGCAACATTGCAAGCACAGCAAGCGCGATGACCGTTCGTAGCGCAGGTGGTTGAAGACCGGTTAGCCAGGCGTAGAACGCGGCAAAGCATAACCCGGCCAGAAGAGGCATTTGCCATTGGATCCAGTGGCTGGGTAATAAAAACTGAATCCCACGCGCGAGTAACCAGGCAAGGGATGCCGCCAGCGCGATATGCAGACCCGAAATAGCCATCAGATGCAGCGTCCCTGTTTCACGCATCAGGTCTTTTATTTCCCGGGGCACATCCAGACGTTCGCCCATTCCCAGTCCGAGAATAACCGCCCCCCATCGGTAAGCAGAAAGGCGGTTTTGCAGTGACATGAGATATTGCGCTCGCAGGCTGCAGCGTCCATCGACGAGTTCCGCACGGCTGAAGTGACCGCTCAGCGTTTGATGGCGGGCAAAGGCACTACGCTGGGAATCATAACCGCCGTCGTTCAGTTCGCCATGGACAGGTCTGAGCCTGAGCGTCATGGTCCAGCGCTGACCGGCACACGCTTTCTGTGGCAGATAATTGCCATACAGCGTTATGCCGGTAGAGGCCCACCAGCGCTTGCCATCAACGCGAAGAATGTTTCCCTGATGCTGCGTTGCGCCATCTGTGGCGGTGATCTCTACCTCAGCCTGCACGGCCCCCGTGGTTAAATGCTGCATCGGCCAGACGCTCTCCTTCGCAACCAAAATACCCCACACGCAAAATAACAGCGTGAGACCCGCATACTTCAGTCGTACGTTTCGCCGTGCGGCCAGCACGACCCCGCCAACAATCATTATCCACACGCTATGACGTGATGGCAGTTCAGGTAACCAGAGTAACGGGGCTATTGCCAGAATGACGCAGACGCTATGCGCGGGAATTCCCATTGCTACCTCCCTGTTTCAGAGGGGCAGTATGTAATCAGGCAGAGCGAATTGTCAGATGGGAAGAGTGTGTTTTACAGCGCGCGCTGTTCTGTTTTTATCGGTTTGCAGAAAACGAAACGGAAAAATGCGGGGCACCTTCAGAAGGAAAGCGACAGAGACAAAAAAAGCACCCGCAGGTGCTTTCTTTCGAACCCAGTTTAACCGGCTGGCTAAACTCAGTTGCCGTAAATATTGGCGCGATCGCGCAGTTCTTTACCCGGCTTAAAGTGTGGAACGTACTTGCCTTCCAGCTCGACTTTATCGCCAGTTTTCGGGTTACGCCCGGTACGTGGAGCACGATAGTGCAGAGAAAAACTACCGAAACCGCGGATTTCAATGCGCTCGCCCTGGGCAAGAGTGGAGGCCATATGCTCCAGCATCTCTTTTACGGCATCTTCCACTGCCTTGGCAGGGATATGCGGTTGCTGACTGGCAAGTCTTTCAATCAATTCTGACTTGGTCATGATTCCTCCGGTTCCTTTCAAACCAATTAGCTGAACAGCTCATTAAACAAGGGCGGCCGTAGCCGCCCTTTGTTATTGATTACAGGACGAATCCTGCAATCTGTCAAGTTTGCTCCTCATCCTTCACGCTGTAAATGCGTTACAGCGCAAATGATGCTGAGAACCTGATATTACTCGCCTTTAGCTGCTTTGAAAGCTTCAGCCATTGCGTTGTTAGAGAAGTTTGCATCTTCCTGTTTGTTAACAGTTGCGATTGCATCTTTCTCATCAGCTTCGTCTTTAGCACGAACAGACAGGCTGATTGCACGGTTCTTACGGTCAACACCGGTGAACTTAGCTTCAACGTCGTCGCCTACGTTCAGAACCAGAGTGGCATCTTCAACGCGGTCACGTGAAGCTTCAGAAGCGCGCAGGTAACCTTCAACGCCGTCAGCCAGTTCTACGGTTGCGCCTTTAGCGTCAACTGCAGTCACTTTACCGTTTACGATTGCGCCTTTCTTGTTCAGTGCAACCCAGTTGTTGAACGGATCTTCTGCGAGCTGTTTAACGCCCAGGGAGATACGCTCACGCTCTGCGTCAACCTGCAGAACAACTGCAGCGATTTCGTCGCCTTTTTTGTATTCACGAACTGCTTCTTCACCTGCAACGTTCCAGGAGATGTCAGACAGGTGAACCAGGCCATCGATGCCGCCGTCCAGGCCGATGAAGATACCGAAGTCAGTGATAGACTTGATTTTACCTTCAACACGGTCGCCCTTGTTGTGGGTTTCCGCGAATTGCTGCCATGGGTTGTTTTTGCACTGTTTCAGGCCCAGGGAGATACGACGACGTTCTTCGTCGATATCCAGAACCATCACTTCCACTACATCACCAACGTTAACAACTTTGGATGGGTGGATGTTTTTGTTGGTCCAGTCCATTTCGGAAACGTGCACCAGACCTTCAACGCCTTCTTCGATTTCAACGAAGCAGCCGTAGTCAGTCAGGTTGGTTACGCGACCAGTCAGTTTAGTACCTTCTGGGTAACGCTTAGCGATAGCTACCCATGGATCTTCGCCCAGCTGTTTCAGGCCGAGGGATACACGAGTACGCTCGCGGTCGAACTTCAGCACTTTAACAGTGATTTCGTCGCCCACGTTCACGATTTCGCTTGGGTGCTTAACGCGTTTCCACGCCATGTCGGTGATGTGCAGCAGGCCATCAACGCCGCCCAGGTCAACGAATGCGCCGTAGTCAGTGAGGTTCTTAACGATACCTTTGACTTCCATGCCTTCCTGCAGGTTTTCCAGAAGCTGATCGCGTTCTGCGCTGTTTTCGGATTCGATAACGGCACGACGGGAAACAACAACGTTGTTACGCTTCTGGTCCAGCTTGATTACTTTGAACTCAAGCTCTTTGCCTTCCAGGTGCAGAGTGTCACGAACTGGACGAACGTCTACCAGAGAACCTGGCAGGAACGCACGAATACCATTCAGCTCAACAGTGAAGCCACCTTTAACTTTGCCGTTGATAACACCGACCACAGTTTCAGCTTCTTCGTAAGCTTTTTCCAGCGTGATCCATGCTTCGTGACGTTTAGCTTTCTCACGAGAAAGCAGGGTTTCACCGAAGCCGTCTTCTACTGCGTCCAGAGCAACGTCAACTTCGTCACCAACCTGGATTTCCAGCTCGCCCTGGGCGTTTTTGAACTGCTCTGCCGGAATGGCGGACTCAGATTTCAGACCGGCGTCAACCAGTACTACGTCTTTGTCGATAGCAACAACAACACCGCGAACGATGGAACCCGGGCGGGTTTCGATTTCTTTTAAGGATTCTTCAAACAGTTGAGCAAAAGATTCAGTCATGTTTAATCTTCAGGTTAATATTAACGTCCACCTGGCTCCGTGCCGGATGGGGTTGTTTCACATACCCGCCGTCAATCCATTGCAGCGGGGGTACTGCTAAATCGGTCGCGATTACGCGAGTGCCAGTTTTTGGCGCGCATATTGTAGCGCTTTTTCAATCACTTGCTCAATAGTTAAACTGGTTGAATCCAGAACTAATGCATCTTCTGCAGGAACAAGTGGGGCGACGGCGCGGTTACGATCGCGGTCATCGCGCTCTTTTATCTCGGATAAAAGGCGATCAAAGTTAACACTAAACCCCTTTTCCTGCAACTGAAGCATGCGGCGTTGAGCACGTTCTTCCGAAGAGGCGTCAAGGAAAATTTTCACTGGCGCATCAGGGAATACCACCGTTCCCATATCGCGTCCGTCAGCGATCAGCCCCGGGGCTTCACGGAACGCGCGCTGACGACGTAACAGCGCCTCGCGAACGCGCGGGAACGCCGCGACCTGAGAGGCCGCATTAGCCACTTCCTGCGTACGGATTTCGCCGCTCACGTCTTCCCCTTCAAGGATGACTTCCAGGTTGCCATCGGTCGATACGAAACGCACATCCAGATGCGCAGCCAGCGGAACCAGCGCTTCTTCAGACGCGACATCCACATGGTGATGCAGCGCGGCCAGCGCCAGCACGCGATAGATTGCTCCCGAATCTAAAAGATGCCATTGCAATGCTTCCGCCATCGCTTTGCACAGAGTACCTTTCCCTGCGCCACTCGGCCCATCAATGGTGATTACCGGGGCAACTGCCGTCATCTTTTTCTCCTTAAATAAGGCATACCGTTTACATGAACGCCGCGCATTATACGCGCCAACGTGCGCAACTGTTACCTTTGCGTGCAAATTACGGAATGATTGAAGCAGAGTGTAGAAGAAATGAGCGGAGGTGTTCGTAATGAAGCGTAAGCAAATGCCGCATCGGGCGATGCGGCAATACGTTATCAGGCCAGCGTGCTAATGCGTGCCAGCTGTTCGAAGTAGTCCGGGAAGGTTTTCGCGGTACATTTCGGGTCAAGAATGGTGACTGGCGTGTCTGACAGCGCCACCAGCGAGAAGCACATCGCCATGCGGTGATCGTTGTAGGTGCCGATTTCCGCAAACTGCAGTTTTGCCGGAGGGGTCACGCGAATGTAGTTTTCGCCCTCTTCCACCTCGGCACCGACTTTTCGCAGCTCGGTCGCCATCGCGAACAGGCGGTCCGTCTCTTTTACGCGCCAGTTGTAGATGTTACGCAGCGTGGTAGTGCCTTTGGCAAACAGCGCCGCCGTGGCAATGGTCATCGCCGCATCCGGGATATGGTTCATGTCCATGTCGATGGCGTTCAGCTCGCCGTGGGTACAGGAGATGAAGTCATCGCCCCAGGTGACAATGGCGCCCATTTTTTCCAGCACGTCCGCAAAACGGATGTCGCCCTGCACGCTGTTACGGCCAATACCGGTCACTTTTACCGTGCCGCCTTTAATCGCACCCGCGGCCAGGAAGTAGGACGCGGATGACGCATCACCCTCAACAAGGTAGTTGCCCGGAGACTGGTACTGCTGCGCCCCGCGCACCACGAAGCGCTGATAAGACTGGTTTTCCACCTCAACGCCGAAGGTTTTCATCAGGTGCAGCGTGATATCAATGTACGGTTTAGAAACCAGTTCGCCCTTGATGCTAATAACCGTATCCTGCGGTGCCAGCGGCGCGGTCATCAGCAGGGCCGTCAGGAACTGGCTGGAGACGCTGCCGTCCACCTCGACGTGACCGCCGGTAAAACCGCCGCGCAGACGCAGTGGCGGATAGTTTTCCTGCTCCAGATACTCAACCTGCGCGCCGCCCTGACGCAGAGCATCCACAAGGTGACCAATCGGACGCTCTTTCATGCGCGGCTCGCCGGTCAGCACAATGTTGTTACTACCCAGACACAGGGCCGCCGCCAGCGGGCGCATCGCGGTACCGGCGTTGCCCAGAAACAGCTCAAGCTCTTCGACCGAGCGCAGCGCGCCGCCGTTGCCGGTCACTTCGCAGCGGGTACGATCGTCGGAGAGAGTGTAATGAACGCCCAACGCTTCCAGCGCATTGAGCATATGGCGCACGTCATCGCTGTCCAGCAGGTTTGTGAGGACGGTGGTGCCGTTTGCCAGAGATGCCAGCAGCAGAGCGCGGTTCGAGACACTTTTTGAACCAGGCAGATTAATGGTGCCATCTACCCGCGCGATAGGTTGTAACGTCAGGGATTCCATGAAAACTAAACTCTCAACTCAACATAATAAAAACCCCGCAGGGACGCTACGGGGGTGAAAAACAGCAAATTAACCGTGACGACGTTCGAAGTCGATCATGAAATCCGTCAGGGCTTTAACGCCTTCCAGCGGCATCGCGTTATAGATGGAGGCACGCATGCCGCCAACGACACGGTGACCTTTGAGCGCATGCAGGCCTGCCGCGAAGGACTCTTCCAGGAACACTTTATCCAGGCTGCTGTCCGCCAGCTGGAACGGCACGTTCATGCGGGAACGGTTCGCTTTCGCCACATCGTTGCGGTAGAAATCGCTCTTGTCGATTACGCCGTACAGCAGTTCGGCTTTCTGCTGATTCACCTTGTCCATCTGCGCCACGCCGCCGTTTTGCTTGAGCCATTTGAAGACCAGGCCGGAGAGATACCAGGCAAACGTTGGTGGGGTGTTGAACATCGAATCGTTATCGTTCAGCACGGTGTAATCGAGAATCGACGGGCAGGATTTATGCGCTTTACCCAGCAGGTCCTCACGCACGACGACGATAGTCAAACCGGCCGGACCGATATTTTTCTGCGCGCCCGCATAGATAACGCCGTAGCGGCTGACATCAATTGGCGCAGACAGAATGGTGGAGGAGAAGTCGGCGGCAACCACGACATCGCTGCCGAAGTTTGGCGTCTCGTCGATGGCAATCCCGTCAATGGTTTCGTTCGGGCAGTAGTGCAGATACGCTGCGCTATCGGAAAGCTGCCACTCGCTCATTGGCTTCACGGCGCGCAGACCGTCAACGGTCACTTTGGCGTCGATAACATTCGGCGTGCAGTATTTATGCGCTTCTTTAACGGCGCTTGCCGCCCAGTAACCCGCATCAACGTAGTCAGCCGTCGTTTTGTCACCGAGAATATTAAGCGGAACGCCCGCAAACTGGCCGCGTCCACCGCCGTGACAGAACAATACTTTGTAGTTCGAGGGAATATTCAGCAGATCGCGAAAATCCTTTTCTGCCTCTTCCGCCACCTGAATAAACTCTTTACCACGGTGGCTGATTTCCATCACCGACGTACCGAGACCGTTCCAGTCACAGAGTTCCTGTTGAGCCTGTTTAAGCACGTCTGCCGGCAACATTGCCGGACCTGAACTGAAATTAAAGACTTGAGCCATTTCCCCTCACCACGCTAAAAGCCATAAGTTATAACTGTGGATATCGGTTTTATCATTCAGTGACACGCGCCGCAATGTCTAAAACTTATGACCCATGAAATGTGCCCCGCGTCACACAAAACAATCTGCCGCCTCGCTAAGACAAAACCGACAAAATGGCTGTCAGGTAATGCGTTTGGCCCGGCTAACCTTCGTCCATTCCGGATTTGCACAGCGGGGGCATAATTGACGATCCCCCGGCAGCATCGCGACAACATGGCTACATCTTACGCAGGCATACTCGCCTGATTCCGGTACCGTTCTGAAACGCTCAATGAGCATATCCGGCAGGATACACAGTCCCGGCTTCACCTCGTCGTCAGAATAGTAATAGACGCTGATCTGCCCGTTAGTTTCCATGATCGCCAGACGCACCTGCCCGAGCTGTTCAACGCTGTTCAGGCGAAGCTCCATAAAGAACTCAAACTCGGTCATATTGGCGCTTTGTACATTTTCCCAGGCCAGCTGTCCGTCCTCGACGATAACGACCGGCTTCCCTTCAAGCAGATCTTCCAGCTTTTCGCTTTTCGACATCAGCCACATGACAAGACGGTAAAGTAGCGCCAGTGAGACAAAAACGATAAACACCGGCACCATCGGCACGTCATCATAAAAGGCGACGTCACCCGCCGCCGAGCCCAGCGTCAGGATGATCAACACCTCAAAGAGCGACATCTGCCGCACGCCGCGGCGGCCGGTGATTTTAAGAAACAGGAAGACGAGGACGAAGGTATACAGGCTACGCAGCGCCACTTCGCCCAGAAATTCAGGAGGAACTTTATCAAACGCCATCCGCTGGAGATCAAATGCTTTCATTTTTCTATGCCTTAACAGTCAGTTACTGCCACTAAGCATAGTCCAGCCTTTTATTTTCGCCGAAGATAGCACCCGTCACGCAAAACCCGTATCATTGCGCGCTTTACGTACGATAAAAGTGAACGCCATGACTCAAACGTTTATCCCCGGCAAAGACGCCGCTCTGGAAGATTCCATCGCTCGCTTCCAGCAGAAACTGACCGACCTGGGTTTTAACATCGAAGAAGCCTCCTGGCTCAATCCGGTGCCTCATGTCTGGTCCGTGCATATTCGCGATAAAGACTGTGCCCTGTGCTTTACCAACGGTAAAGGCGCGACAAAAAAAGCGGCACTGGCCTCTGCGCTGGGTGAGTATTTTGAGCGTCTGTCCACCAACTATTTCTTCGCTGACTTCTGGCTGGGCGAAACCATCGCTAACGGCCCGTTCGTTCACTATCCAAATGAAAAATGGTTCCCGCTGACCGAAGATGACGAGCTGCCGGAAGGTATTCTCGACGCGCGCCTGCGTGCTTTCTACGATCCGGAAAACGAACTGACCGCCAGCATGCTGATCGATCTGCAGTCTGGCAATGAAGACCGTGGGATCTGCGCCCTGCCGTTCACCCGTCAGTCTGACGAGCAGACCGTGTATATTCCGATGAACATCGTCGGCAACCTGTATGTGTCCAACGGTATGTCCGCCGGTAACACCCGCAATGAAGCGCGCGTGCAGGGTCTGTCTGAAGTCTTTGAACGCCACATTAAAAACCGCATCATCGCTGAATCCATCAGCCTGCCTGAAATTCCGGCAGACGTGCTGGCGCGCTATCCGGGCGTAGTGGAGTCCATCGCTAAGCTCGAAGCAGAAGGTTTCCCAATCTTTGCCTATGACGGCTCGCTGGGCGGCAAGTATCCGGTTATCTGCGTGGTGCTGTTTAACCCGGCCAACGGCACCTGCTTCGCCTCATTCGGGGCGCACCCTGACTTCGGCGTGGCGCTGGAGCGTACCGTTACCGAGCTGCTGCAGGGCCGTAGCCTGAAAGATCTCGACGTCTTCACTCCGCCAACGTTTGACGATGAAGAAGTGGCCGAGCATACCAACCTTGAAACCCACTTCATTGACTCCAGCGGTTTAATTTCCTGGGATATGTTCAAGCAGGACGCCGACTATCCGTTCGTGGACTGGAGCTTTGCCGGTACCACGGAAGAAGAGTTCGCCACGCTGATGGCTATCTTCAACGCGGAAGATCAGGAAGTCTACATTGCCGACTACGAACATCTTGGCGTCTACGCGTGCCGCATTATCGTTCCGGGCATGTCCGATATCTACCCGGCTGAAGATCTGTGGCTGGCGAATAACAGCATGGGCGCGCACCTGCGCGAAACGCTGCTGGCTCTGCCGGGCAGCGAGTGGGAGAAAGAAGATTATCTGAACCTGATCGCCCAACTGGACGAAGAAGGCCATGATGACTTTACCCGCGTACGCGAACTGCTGGGCCTGGCGACCGGTAAAGACAACGGCTGGTATACCCTGCGCATCGGTGAGCTGAAAGCGATGCTGGCCCTGGCGGGTGGCGATTTGGATCAGGCCCTGGCCTGGACCGAGTGGACCATGGAATTCAACCAGTCTGTCTTCTCTGCCGAACGCACCAATTATTACCGCTGCCTGCAAACCCTGTTGCTGCTGGCCCAGGAAGAGGATCGCGAGCCGCTGCAATACCTCAACGCTTTCGTGCGTATGTACGGTGCTGAAGCCGTTGAAGCAGCCAGCGCGGCCCTGAGCGGCGAAGCGCCGTTCTATGGCCTGCAGGCTGTTGATAGCGATCTGAAAGCCTTCCCGGCGCATCAGTCGCTGCTGAAGGCCTACGAAAAGCTGCAGAAAGCAAAAGCCGCTTACTGGTTAAAATAAGCGCACATAACATTACCAGCAGTAGGCGTATTCAATCGTCTGGGCTATATTACGGGGCAATTTCATTGCCCCGTTTTTTATTTTCTTCGGCAATGACTGTTGATTGTAATAATAAAGTTAAACATGGGTAAATATAATAATATTTACCTGGGCTTTACTGTTACTTTTTATGGTAAATACTCCATATTAATTAACTGCGTCAGGGGTGGCCGAACGAAAAAATTCAACTCTTTTCATAACTTTTAAAATTTATTTTTATACGGATAATCAATTACTTACTCCGCATTTGTTGTAAAACCATACACACTGCGGGCCTATAAGCCAGGCGAGATATGATCTATATCAATTTCTCTTCTATAATGCTTTGTTAGTATCTCGTCGCCGACTTAATAAAGAGAGAGTTAGTGTGAAAGCTGACAACCCTTTTGATCTTTTACTCCCTGCTGCGATGGCCAAAGTTGCCGAAGAAGCGGGTGTCTATAAAGCAACGAAACACCCGATGAAGACGTTCTATCTGGCGATCACGGCTGGTGTGTTCATCTCTATCGCTTTCGTCTTCTACATCACCGCCACCACCGGTACTGCCGGAATGCCTTTCGGCATGGCCAAACTGATTGGCGGCATTTGCTTCTCACTGGGTCTGATTCTCTGCGTCATATGCGGCGCCGACCTCTTCACCTCAACGGTGCTGATTGTCGTGGCAAAGGCCAGCGGAAGAATTACCTGGGGTCAGCTGGCACGTAACTGGCTTAACGTCTACGTGGGTAACCTGGTTGGCTGTCTGCTCTTTGTTTTGTTGATGTGGCTTTCTGGCGAGTACATGACCGCCAACGGTGGCTGGGGCCTTAACGTCCTGCAAACCGCCGACCACAAAATGCACCACACATTTATCGAAGCCGTTGCTCTCGGCATCCTCGCAAACCTGATGGTCTGTCTGGCTGTATGGATGAGCTACTCGGGTCGTAGCCTGATGGACAAAGCCTTAATTATGGTTCTGCCGGTTGCGATGTTTGTTGCCAGCGGCTTTGAGCACAGTATCGCGAATATGTTCATGATCCCAATGGGGATTGTCATCCGCGACTTTGCAAGCCCGGAGTTCTGGACCGCAGTTGGTTCATCCCCGGAAAGTTTCTCTCACCTGACTATTATGAATTTCATTACTGATAACCTGATCCCTGTCACTATCGGGAACATTATCGGTGGGGGTTTGTTAGTTGGGTTGACATACTGGGTCATTTACCTGCGTGGCGACGATCATCATTGATGGTTTTCTCAGGCAGTAAATAAAAAATCCACTTAAGAAGGTAGGTGTTACATGTCCGAGCTTAATGAAAAGTTAGCCACAGCCTGGGAAGGTTTTGCGAAAGGTGACTGGCAGAATGAAGTAAACGTACGTGACTTCATTCAGAAAAACTATACCCCGTATGAAGGTGACGAATCCTTCCTGGCTGGCGCAACTGACGCGACCACCAAGCTGTGGGACAGCGTAATGGAAGGCGTTAAACTGGAAAACCGCACTCACGCGCCAGTTGATTTTGACACCTCCGTTGCTTCCACCATCACTTCTCACGATGCTGGCTACATCAACAAAGCCCTTGAGAAAATCGTTGGTCTGCAGACTGAAGCACCACTGAAACGCGCAATCATCCCGTTCGGTGGTATCAAAATGGTTGAAGGTTCCTGCAAAGCGTATAACCGCGAGCTGGATCCAATGCTGAAAAAAATCTTCACCGAATACCGCAAAACCCACAACCAGGGTGTATTCGATGTTTACACCAAAGACATTCTGAACTGCCGTAAATCTGGCGTTCTGACTGGTCTGCCAGATGCGTATGGCCGTGGCCGTATCATCGGTGACTACCGTCGCGTTGCGCTGTACGGTATCGACTTCCTGATGAAAGACAAGTACGCGCAGTTTGTTTCCCTGCAGTCTGACCTGGAAAATGGCGTAAACCTGGAAGCGACTATCCGTCTGCGTGAAGAAATCGCTGAACAGCACCGCGCGCTGGGTCAGATCAAAGAGATGGCTGCTAAATATGGCTGCGATATCTCTGGTCCTGCGACCAACGCTCAGGAAGCCATCCAGTGGACCTACTTCGGCTACCTGGCCGCTGTTAAGTCTCAGAACGGTGCAGCAATGTCCTTCGGTCGCGTATCCACCTTCCTGGATGCGTACATTGAACGCGACATCAAAGCAGGCAAAATCACCGAGCAAGACGCTCAGGAAATGATTGACCACCTGGTCATGAAACTGCGTATGGTTCGCTTCCTGCGTACCCCTGAATACGATGAGCTGTTCTCTGGTGACCCAATCTGGGCAACAGAATCAATCGGTGGTATGGGCGTTGACGGCCGTACTCTGGTAACCAAAAACAGCTTCCGCTTCCTGAACACCCTGTACACCATGGGTCCTTCTCCGGAGCCGAACATCACCGTTCTGTGGTCTGAAAAACTGCCTCTGAACTTCAAGAAATTCGCGGCTAAAGTGTCCATCGATACCTCTTCTCTGCAGTACGAGAACGATGACCTGATGCGTCCGGACTTCAACAACGACGATTACGCTATCGCTTGCTGCGTAAGCCCAATGGTTGTTGGTAAACAAATGCAGTTCTTCGGTGCGCGTGCAAACCTGGCGAAAACCATGCTGTACGCAATCAACGGCGGCGTTGATGAAAAACTGAAAATGCAGGTTGGTCCTAAGTCTGAGCCGATCAAAGGCGACGTTCTGAACTTCGACGAAGTCATGGAACGTATGGATCACTTCATGGACTGGCTGGCTAAACAGTACGTCACTGCACTGAACGTTATCCACTACATGCACGATAAGTACAGCTACGAAGCCTCTCTGATGGCGCTGCACGACCGTGACGTTATCCGCACCATGGCGTGTGGTATCGCTGGTCTGTCCGTGGCTGCTGACTCCCTGTCTGCAATCAAATATGCGAAAGTTAAACCAATTCGTGACGAAGACGGCCTGGCTGTAGACTTCGAAATCGAAGGTGAATATCCGCAGTTTGGTAACAACGACTCTCGCGTTGATGACATGGCGGTTGACCTGGTAGAACGTTTCATGAAGAAAATTCAGAAACTGACTACTTACCGTAACGCTATCCCGACTCAGTCTGTTCTGACCATCACCTCTAACGTTGTGTATGGTAAGAAAACCGGTAACACCCCAGACGGTCGTCGTGCTGGCGCGCCATTCGGCCCAGGTGCTAACCCAATGCACGGTCGTGACCAGAAAGGTGCGGTTGCCTCTCTGACTTCCGTTGCTAAACTGCCGTTTGCTTACGCGAAAGATGGTATCTCTTACACCTTCTCTATCGTGCCAAACGCGCTGGGTAAAGACGACGAAGTGCGTAAAACTAACCTCGCGGGTCTGATGGATGGTTACTTCCACCACGAAGCGTCCATCGAAGGTGGTCAGCACCTGAACGTGAACGTCATGAACCGTGAAATGCTGCTCGACGCGATGGAACACCCTGAGAAATATCCTCAGCTGACCATCCGCGTATCTGGCTACGCAGTACGTTTTAACTCCCTGACTAAAGAACAGCAGCAGGACGTTATCACCCGTACTTTCACTCAGTCCATGTAACTGGAATTGACTGAAATCACGCGTTAAAAAGCGTACAATAAAGGCTCCACGTCAGTGGGGCCTTTTTAGCACCCTCTCCACCTCAGTCTCTTTTGTCCGCTATCTATACTCTATGGATATCAGCCAAAACAGACTTCAACACAGCCGGCTTTGAGCTGTGCATACTCAGGCCCCGGACGGGCCGATGCTGGAGATATCACCGCAATGTCAATTATTGGTCGCATTCACTCCTTTGAATCCTGTGGCACCGTCGATGGCCCGGGCATCCGCTTCATCACCTTTTTCCAGGGCTGCCTGATGCGCTGCCTGTACTGTCATAACCGTGACACCTGGGATACGCACGGCGGTAAAGAAGTGACCGTTGAAGACTTAATGAAAGAGGTGGTGACCTACCGCCACTTTATGAACGCGTCCGGCGGCGGCGTCACCGCATCCGGCGGTGAAGCCATTCTGCAGGCTGAATTTGTCCGCGACTGGTTCCGCGCCTGCCATAAAGAAGGCATTCATACCTGCCTCGACACCAACGGCTTTGTACGCCGCTACGATCCGGTTATCGACGAGCTGCTTGAAGTGACCGATCTGGTCATGCTCGATCTCAAACAGATGAACGATGAGATCCACCAGAACCTCGTTGGCGTCTCAAACCACCGCACGCTGGAATTCGCCAAATACATTGCCGATAAAGGCATCAAAACCTGGATCCGCTACGTGGTGGTTCCCGGTTGGTCAGATGATGAAGACTCCGCGCACCGCCTGGGGGAATTTACCCGCGACATGGGCAACGTCGAGAAAATTGAGCTTCTGCCCTATCACGAACTGGGTAAACATAAATGGGTGGCAATGGGCGAAGAGTACAAACTCGATGGCGTGAAGCCGCCGAAGAAAGAGACGATGGAACGCGTCAAAGGTATTCTTGAACAGTACGGCCACAAGGTGATGTATTAAAGAAAAGGCCCGGTGAGAACCGGGCCTTTTTATATTCTATTTAAAGACGCCGTTAATAACGGACGTCACGATGGCTGTACTCAGCGCAATTAAGACCAGGTCATCTCCGACCACGCGCCATTCATAGCCCGGGTAGGAAGGAAGCTGGCCCAGCATTGAGGCCGGCACGGTTTTCTTCGCAATGCCCGGAGGCAACGGCTTACCGCGCGCCAGGTTTTTCGCGATACCCGGAGGCAGAGAGTCATAGCCCGTTAAGCCATAATTCAGCGCCAGATGGCGGGCATGATCGAAACTCACGCGAGCGTCGACATCGTTACCGACATCTTTACTGCTTTTAAAACTATTATCCGATTTTCCAGGGTTATCCTGACCGTTATTTTGCTTATTGCCATGGTTACCAGAATTCCCGTTACCATGATTGCCGCCATTACCTTGCCCGCCACCGTTTCCGTGACCACCGCCATTCCCGTTTCCAGGATTAGCCATGACCGGAGCCGTTGCAAACGTTAAAGACAACACTACGGCAAGTGCGGTAGTGGAAAAACGACGAATAGACATGATTGCTGCCTTATAGTGGTAGGACTCACATGAATTATCGCCTGGCGTAATAAACAAACAATAAGTAAAACTCTTAGTTGTGACAGGGACAAAAAAGCCTGTCATCGACAGGCTTTTAATTAATCAGGTATGAGCCACAGGCGTTGGGTGTTCGCCCACTTTGCGCAGCAGCATTAAGAGATAAATAAACGATACGCTGGCGATCATGATAAACAATAAATTATCAGAGTAATTCTGCATCAGCATCGCGGTAAACGTCGGCCCTAATAAACTGCCGATGGTATAGCTCAGTAAAAGCGCCTGGTTCATTGCCACCAGCTGATGATGTTCAACTTTCTCACAGGCCCAGGCCATCGCGACCGGATAGAGCGTAAAGCCGGCAGCCCCGAGAATAAACAGCGCAGGCGCCATCGCGGCGTTGCTGAGCATCGCAAGGCATCCCATAATCACCACAAAGACCTGAACGCGCAGCACCAGCAGACGGCCGAAACGATCCGCCAGTCGGCCAATCGGCCACTGCCCGACGATCCCCGCACTCACCATCACCGCCATCCAGAAACCAATTCCGGAATCGCTGACGCCCTGATGATTCAGATAGAGCGGCATCAGGCCGTAGAGCGAGCCCAGTACAATCCCCGAGATAATGCAGCCGTTAACGCCCAGGCGCGCCTGACGGAGTCTGAGCATCGGCCAGACGTGGGTCGCTTCCTGATGCTCGCTGTTCTGGTTCACAATGCGCGTGAAGAGCAGCGGCAGGATCGCGGCCAGCACCATGCCCGTTACCCACGGCAGAACGCTCATCAGATCGGTTGGCAGCTTGCTGACCATCAGTTGACCCAGCACGGTGCCGACGTAATAAACCATCATATAGGCTGCCAGCAGGCGTCCACGGTTGCGGGAGGTGCCGCTGCACATCAGCGCACTTTCAACCACCACCCAAATCATCGCGCAGCCTACACCTGCGATAAAGCGCCATGCCATCCAGCTCCAGAAGCCGACCATCAGGCCCAGCCCAGCACACCCGGCGGCGAAAATCAGCGAAGCCAGATAATAGCTGCGGTTAAAGCCAAAGCGCTTAATCAGGCTCCCTGTCACCAGCGTACCCAGCAGGTTGCCGGTAAAAAAGGACGAGCTGACCATACCCACCTGCCAGGTCGGTAAGTTTTCATGGGCGAGCCACAGCGGGACGAGCGTGTTTAACACTGCGATCGCCAGGGTCAGCAGAAGCAGGCCACAGAGCAACAGAAGCACTGGCCGGGTATAGGTGGTCATGGATTAAAAACCGTGAGGAAGTTCAGATTTCGTGCGCATCATGCCACTGGCAAAAACAAAGTCAATCCACTGACTTAGCCGCCTCGCACAATATGTTCCCTGTCGATTTAAAAAACTTATCCTGCTAATGCCACGCCTGCTATAGATATTAATTATGTATCTGTTTTTATTTATTAATGGACAAAATTAAAACAAAACGACAGTCGAAAAATTTCATGATCGAAAAAAGAAAAAGCCGGGCACTCAGGCCCGGCTTGATATAACGAAATGCGACGTTAGCTGGCGATAGCCATACCTACGGTCATATGCAACCCGTAGAACACGCCGCGGCCAATCAGTTCACCCGCCAGGACCAGCACAAAGGCCAGTGACAGCAAAGGCAGCGCGGGCTGATAGCCTTTGAGCTGCGGAGCGATCCAGAATACCAACGCCGCGACCAGCAGAACGATGCGCCAGGCCATCAGAGAACCGTAGTCCGGCACCAGGGCAGAAGCCTGCTGAATAGAGCTGTGAATGGTTGCCAGTTCTGCCCCCTGCATCAGAGCAACCATCGCACTCACCACCAGCGCCAGCAGCGAAACAGCCGGCAGCAAACGCATTGCCCACCCGTCTACGCCCGCCACGCGCAGCAGCAGGTAGCCCAGCAGCGGCCCGCCGATAAACATCGTCAGGAAGAAGCTCATCGGCGTCCAGACGCTGTACCAGGTTGGAACGGTATCGATAGTGTTATAGACGCGCACCATCATCCACACGAACACCACGCCCAGAACCATCGTCACGATCAGCCACAGGCTGCGCAGACCCGCAGGCAATTTCTTCAAAGCGGCCAGCAGCCAGCCCAGCCCACCGACGGCAAAGAAAATTGCCCCGCTGGCAATCTCGTTACTAAGGGATGAGGCCCCCACGCGGTTCAGAGAGTTAAACGCGCGCATCGGCGAACCCAGGTGCAGCGTAGAGGCGATAAAGCCAATTCCCATCAGCACCCACAGGCCAAACATGCTCAACACTAAACGCTGCTGCTGTTCGGCATTGAGGTTCCCTTTTAACAGCGCCAGCGCAAGCACAATGAAACCGCCCGCCACGCACTGACCAAAGACCGTGAAGATCATCAGCGGCCATTCATGCCATCCACTTCCCATCTCACACCTCCTTCGGATTTGCCAGGTAGCCGGTAGTGTCACCTGTAGGACGGCTGTTGGCGTTAGGTTTAATCACAATGCTCGGCTTCGTGAAGTGCGCAGACGGCAGCGGTGCCACTGCGGCAAGCTGACCGTGTTTTTGACGCAACTCTTCAATCGGGCCGAAGTCCAGCGCACGCAGCGGGCAGGACTCAACGCAAATCGGCTTTTTGCCATCCGCCACGCGGGTATGGCAACCGTCGCATTTGGTCATATGACCTTTGGCGGCGTTGTACTGCGGCGCACCGTACGGGCACGCCATGTGGCAGTACCGGCAGCCGATGCAGACATCTTCATCCACCACCACAAAGCCGTCTTCACGCTTGTGCATCGCCCCGCTCGGGCAGACCTTGGTGCAGGCCGGATCTTCACAGTGGTTGCAGGCAATCGACAGGTAATAGGCAAAGACGTTCTGATGCCAGACGCCGTTATCTTCCTGCCAGTCGCCCCCGGCGTATTCGTAGATGCGGCGGAAGCTGACGTCAGGAGTCAGGTCTTTGTAATCTTTACAGGCCAGCTCGCAGGTTTTGCACCCGGTGCAACGGCTGGAATCAATAAAAAATCCATACTGGGTTGTCATCGGCTACTCCTTAAACCTTTTCAACCTGGACAAGGTTTGTGTGGGATGGGTTGCCCTTCGCCAGCGGCGACGGACGCTGCGTGGTCAGCACGTTAATACTGCCCGCCTGGTCGATGCGGTTGGCATCAGGGCTGTACCAGGCCCCTTCCCCCAGCGCCACCACGCCTGGCATCATGCGCGGCGTCACTTTGGCTTCAATGTGCACCTCGCCGCGACCGTTGAAGATACGCACGCGATCGCCATTGCTGATGCCGCGTGCTTTGGCATCCATCGGGTTGATCCACATCTCCTGACGGCAGGCGGCCTTGAGTACGTCGACGTTACCGTAGGTGGAGTGCACGCGCGCTTTGTAGTGGAAACCGGTCAGCTGCAGCGGGAATTTCGCCGTCAGCGGATCGTTGTAGTTTTCGAAACCCGGCGTGTAGATCGGCAGCGGATCGATAACGTCCCCTTCCGGCAGCTCCCAGGTCGACGCGATTTTTGCCAGCTCTTCGGAGTAGATTTCGATTTTGCCCGACGGCGTGGTCAGCGGATTCGCCTGCGGATCTTCACGGAACGCTTTGTAAGCCACGTGGTGCCCTTCCGGATCGCGCTGTTTGTACATACCCTGCTTGCGGAAGGTATCGAAATCAGGCAGGTCAGGGACCGCCTTACGGGAGAGTTCATGCAGATGGCGCATCCACCCTTCCTGTGTACGCCCCTCGGTAAACTGCTGCTCAACGCCAAGACGTTTCGCCAGCTCAGAGGTCATCTCATAAATGGTTTTGCACTCGAAGCGCGGTTTGATCGCCTGGTCGGTAAAGATCACGTAAGACATGTTGCCGCAGGAGGCGTCCAGCGCGAAATCCATCTGCTCAGAGGCGGTGCAGTCCGGCAGCAGGATATCGGCATATTTCGCCGAGGAGGTCATATGGCAGTCGATCACCACAATCATCTCGCACTTCTTATCATCCTGCAGGATTTCATGGGTACGGTTGATTTCGGAGTGCTGGTTGATGAGACAGTTACCGGCATAGTTCCAGATCATCTTGATCGGCACGTCCAGCTTGTCCTTGCCGCGCACGCCGTCGCGCAGGGCGGTCATTTCAGGACCACGTTCGATCGCATCGGTCCACATAAACATGGAGATGCTAGTCTGAACAGGGTTATCCAGCGTCGGCATACGTTCAAACGGCACTTCATACGAGCCTTCACGCGCGCCGGTGTTACCGCCGTGAATACCGACGTTGCCGGTCAAAATGGAGAGCATGGAGATGGCACGGGTCGCGATTTCGCCGTTCGCATGGCGCTGCGGTCCCCAGCCCTGGCTGATGTAGGCCGGTTTGGCGGAGCCAATCTCACGCGCCAGCTGAACGATACGCTCGGCCGGAATACCGGTGATGGTGGACGCCCACTCGGGCGTTTTCGCCACGCCGTCGCTGCCCTGCCCGAGAATATAGGCCTTGTAATGGCCATTTGCAGGCGCGCTGGCTGGCAGGGTTTTCTCGTCATAGCCGACGCAGTATTTATCCAGGAAAGGCTGATCGACGAGGTTTTCGGTGATCATCACCCACGCCAGCGCGGAGACCAGCGCTGCATCGGTACCCGGACGGATTGGGATCCACTCGTCTTCACGTCCGGCGCCAGTGTCGGTATAGCGCGGATCGATAATGATCATGCGGGCATTGGATTTGGCGCGGGCCTGTTCGAGATAATAGGTTACCCCGCCACCGCTCATGCGGGTTTCGCCCGGGTTATTACCGAACAACACCACCAGCTTACTGTTTTCGATATCAGACGGGCTGTTGCCGTCCGCCCAGCCGCCGTAGGTGTAGTTGAGTCCCGCGGCAATCTGCGCCGATGAGTAGTCACCATAGTGATTGAGATAACCGCCGCAGCAGTTCATCAGGCGTGCCACCAGCGTTTTACCCGGTGGCCAGGAGCGGGTCAGCGTACCGCCGAGCGTCCCGGTGCCGTAGTTCAGGTAGATGGATTCGTTGCCGTACTCTTTGATAAGGCGCTGTATATTGGTGGCGATAATATCGTAGGCTTCATCCCAGCTAATTCGCTCGAACTTGCCTTCGCCACGCTTACCGACGCGCTTCATTGGATATTTCAGGCGGTCCGGATTATACACGCGACGACGCATTGATCGGCCGCGCAAACATGCGCGAACCTGATGTAACCCTTCATAGTTATCGTCCCCGGTATTGTCGGTTTCGACATATTTAATTTCGCCATCCACCACATGCATACGCAGCGGACAACGGCTACCGCAGTTTACGGTACAGGCACTCCACACCACTTTTTCCGGAGCTGAGGCTGGGGATAGTGCATCCGCCGCTGAGGCCAGTCGGGTAAAAGGAAGCGTGAAGGCGCTGCTGGCTACGGCCAGGCCGCCTATTGCCGTGGTTTTCATCAACCCACGGCGAGTGACCTCGGCAGCCATTAATGCTTCAGGCGCGTTGATTTTCATAGAGACTCACTTTGGTTGCTCACAAAGAAAAGAGTGGCGGCACAAAACCGCTATGTAGTTTTATATATAACGAATTTTTACGTAATCAGCTTTTTATGCTGACTTTCATTCGGAGGAGTATTACTACTTTAGAGGGAGGGGGTATTGCGTCGTGTCAATTCCGCGGCATAAAAAAAGCGCCTAAAGGCGCTTTTTTGTTGTGAGGCAAAGAATTAGCCGATGTACTGCTGGCCCTTCATGTATGGACGCAACACTTCAGGGATCTCAATACGACCGTCTGCCTGCTGATAGTTTTCCAGCACGGCAACCAGCGTACGGCCCACAGCCAGACCAGAACCGTTCAGGGTATGCACCAGACGGGTTTTCTTGTCAGATTTGCTGCGGCAGCGTGCCTGCATACGACGCGCCTGGAAATCCCAGACGTTAGAGCAGGAGGAGATTTCACGGTAGGTGTTCTGCGCAGGCACCCACACTTCCAGATCGAAGGTTTTGCAGGCACCAAAGCCCATATCACCGGTGCACAGGGCCATACGACGATACGGCAGGCCCAGCAGCTCCAGCACTTTCTCAGCGTGACCGGTCATCTCTTCCAGCGCGTCCATGGACTCTTCAGGGCGGACGATCTGCACCATCTCAACTTTGTCGAACTGGTGCATACGGATCAGACCGCGCGTGTCGCGACCGTAAGAACCTGCTTCAGAACGGAAGCACGGAGAGTGTGCCGTCAGCTTAATTGGCAGGTCGTCTTCATCGATGATCTCATCACGCACGAGGTTAGTCAGCGGCACTTCAGCGGTTGGGATCAGCGCGTAGTTGCTGCTGTCTGCTTCCTCGTCCAGCGGACGGGTATGGAACAGATCGCCGGCAAATTTCGGCAGCTGACCCGTACCGTACAGCGTATCGTGGTTAACCAGATACGGCACGTAGGTTTCGCTGTAGCCATGTTGCTCGGTGTGCAGATCCAGCATGAACTGTGCCAGCGCGCGGTGCAGATGAGCAATCTGGCCTTTCATCACCACGAAGCGAGAACCGGTCAGCTTAACCGCTGCCGCAAAGTCCAGGCCCGCGTGCATTTCGCCCAGCGTCACGTGATCGCGTACTTCGAAGTCAAACTCACGAGGCGTACCCCAGCGTTTCACTTCAACGTTGTCGTTCTCATCTTTGCCGACAGGCACGCTGTCGTCAGGAATATTCGGGATAGCCAGGGCAATATCACGAATCTCGGCCTGAAGAACATCCAGCTCAGCTTTAGCCTGATCCAGTTCTTCACCCAGTTTGTTCACTTCCAGGCGTAATGGCTCAATATCTTCCCCGCGCGCTTTCGCCTGGCCGATGGATTTCGATCGAGAGTTACGCTCTGCCTGCAGATTTTCAGTTTGTACCTGCAGAACTTTACGACGCTCTTCAAGAGCGCGCAGCTTATCTACATCCAGCTTAAAGCCCCGGCGTGCCAGTTTTTCAGCGACTGCGTCTGGCTCATTACGCAGCAGATTGGGATCGAGCATGCTTATCCTGTGCTTATCGAATTAAAATAGGAAAATGTGACCACAGCCTGCGGCCACAAGGATACATTGCCAACATTACCGCAACGATTGAACTAACGGTAGCGTTTTATAGGGCTATTTTGATCCTGTCCGGCGAGCCAGGTGAGCTTTTCACCAATCTTGCCTTCAAGACCTCTGTTTGTGGGGTGATAATAGCGCGTTTGTGCCATCTCCTGCGGGAAATATTCCTCCCCGGCAGCGTAGGCATTGGGTTCATCATGAGCGTAACGATACTCCTGCCCATATCCCATCTCTTTCATCAGTTTGGTCGGCGCGTTACGCAGGTGAACCGGCACATCGTAGTCCGGACGTTCACGCGCATCGGACATCGCCGCTTTAAACGCGGTATAAACCGCATTACTTTTCGGCGCACAGGCCAGATAGACAATCGCCTGCGCAATGGCGCGTTCGCCTTCCGCGGGCCCAACGCGGGTGAAGCAGTCCCAGGCCGACAGCGCGACCTGCATGGCGCGAGGATCGGCATTGCCGACATCTTCTGACGCAATCGCCAGACAGCGACGCGCGACATATAAAGGATCGCCGCCCGCAGTGATAATGCGCGCGTACCAGTAAAGCGCCGCATCCGGCGCGCTGCCGCGCACGGACTTATGCAGCGCCGAGATCAGGTCGTAAAAACGGTCGCCTTTGTTATCGAAACGCGCGCTGCGCTCCCCCGCAATTTCGGTGAGCAGTTCCGGTTTCAGCACCCGCTTCCCGGCATCGTCGATTTCGGCCATATCGGCCATCATTTCCAGCGTATTCAGCGCACGCCGCGCATCACCGTTGACCAGCTCGGCAATTGCACGACGCGTGTCGTCAGGCAGAACGATATCCTGCCCGCCGTAGCCGCGCGCTTTGTCGTCCATCGCCTGGGTGAGAACCTTTTCGATATCCTCGGTGGTGAGCGATTTGAGCAGGTAAACGCGCGCGCGGGAAAGCAGCGCCGAGTTCAGTTCAAACGATGGGTTTTCGGTGGTCGCACCGATGAAGAAGATCGTGCCGTCTTCAATATGCGGCAGGAAGGCATCCTGCTGGCTTTTGTTGAAGCGATGGACTTCGTCCACGAAGAGGATGGTACGCCGCCCGGCATTGCGGTTCTGCCGCGCACGCTCGATCGCCTCACGGATCTCTTTCACGCCGGAGGTGACCGCCGAGATACGTTCGACGTCCGCGTTGGCATAGCGGGCGATCACTTCTGCAAGCGTAGTCTTGCCGGTGCCAGGGGGGCCCCAGAGGATCATGGAGTGAAGATGCCCGGCCTCAATGGCGCGCGGCAATGGCTTACCGGCAGCCAGCAGATGTTGCTGGCCGATATACTGCGCTAAATTTTCTGGCCGCATACGAGCGGCCAGAGGTTGAAACGCGTTATCTGAAAAATCGAGCGACAGATTGCCCACTCACGCCTCTTACTTATTGCGTTGGTCGTCCACCGTTACGCCCTGCGGCGGGGTAAAGGTAAATTTCGATGCATCAACGGCGCCGTTCTGCTGAGACTTGAGCTGGTAGCTGCTGCGCTGATCGTCCTGCTCAACCGCGCCGAACTGATTAATCGTACCGTTGGTGCTTACGTTAATGGTGAACTGCTTCAGGTTGCCGTTACTGCCTTTCGGCGTCAGGACAAACTCGTCACCCGTCTGTTTAATATTGTACTGCTGCCAGTCGCTGGACTGGTTACGAGCAATCAGCATAAACGGCGTATTGCTGGTGGCATCTTTCAGCCAGGTCGCCGTTGCCTGCTCAACGAACGGGTTGAAGAACCATAAGGTTTTGCCGTCAGACACCAGGATACTCTCATCCGGCTGGGTCATGTGCCAGTTGAACAGATTTGGGCGTTTTACCCACAAATCTCCCTGGCCTTCCTGCACCGCGTTGCCGCTGCCGTCCGTCACTTTTTGCGTGAAGCTGGCGTGGAAGCTGCTTACTTTATCCAGTCGGCTTTTAAGGTCGCTGGCTGCATCAGCCCAGACGCTGCTGGCGACAAAACTGGTGAGTAATGCACAGGCGATGGCGATTTTTTTCATTGTTATTCCTTAAAATACGTCTTCCCGATATGGGGTTTCCGTCTTCTATTCTGGACCTGCCCGAAGGCAGGCAACAGAAGAAAATGCTTAATTTTGGCTGATTTACCCTTCTTTGCAATCGCTGAAGGTTAATCAAACGGCGGCGGTGCCAGCACCTCGCGGTTACCGTTATGCCCCTGCTCGCTCACAATGCCCTGCGCTTCCATCTGCTCAATAATACGCGCTGCGCGGTTATAGCCGATGCGGAACTGACGCTGCACGCCTGAGATGGACGCTTTGCGTTTTTCGGTAACGAAGTTAACCGCCTGATCGAATAACGGATCCAGCTCTTCGCCGCCGTCGAAGCCACCGCCGCCGCCTTCGCTTTCCGTGTCGCTGGTAATACCGTCAACGTATTGCGGACGACCGCGCGCTTTCCAGTCCTGCACGACGGCGTGAACTTCCTCATCGCGGACGAACGCACCGTGGACGCGCACCGGAGAGGTGGAGTTCGGGCCTGAATAGAGCATGTCACCCATACCCAGCAGCGACTCTGCGCCACCCTGGTCAAGAATGGTACGGGAGTCAATTTTACTTGATACGGTAAAAGCGATACGCGTCGGGATGTTCGCTTTGATAAGACCGGTGATAACGTCCACGGAAGGACGCTGGGTCGCCAGCACTAGGTGAATACCCGCCGCACGCGCTTTCTGCGCCAGACGGGCAATCAACTCTTCTACTTTCTTACCGACGGTCATCATAAGGTCAGCGAATTCATCGACCAGCACGACGATATAAGGCAGTTTTTCCAGCACCGGATGCTGGGCATCCATGCTGTCACCCGGCTTCCAGTAAGGATCCGGGATCGGACGCCCCATGCGCACAGCCTGGGCAATTTTCTCGTTATACCCGGCCAGGTTACGCACGCCCAACGCAGACATCAGCTTGTAGCGGCGTTCCATCTCATTGACGCTCCAGCGCAGGGCGTTGGCGGCGTCTTTCATGTCGGTGACCACTTCGGTCAGCAGATGCGGGATGCCTTCGTAGACCGACAGTTCGAGCATTTTCGGGTCGATCATAATGAAACGCACATCTTCCGGCTGCGCTTTATAGAGCATGCTGAGGATCATGGCGTTCACACCAACAGACTTACCGGAACCGGTGGTACCCGCTACCAGCAGGTGAGGCATTTTGGCGAGATCCGCGACTACCGGATCGCCAGCGATATCTTTACCCAGCACCACCGTCAGCGGAGATGGGTTATCCCGGAATTTGGTGTTATCCAGCACTTCACGCAGGTAGACGGTCTGACGTTTCTTGTTCGGCAGCTCAAGGCCAACGTACGGTTTGCCCGGTATTACTTCCACCACACGTACCGCAACGGTCGACAGAGAACGCGCCAGGTCGCGGGACAGGTTGGAAATACGCGCGGCTTTAACGCCGGGCGCCAGGTTCAGTTCAAAACGGGTGATCACAGGACCCGGCGAGTAGTTCACCACGTCCGCCTTGATGCGGAAGTCAGCCAGACGCGCTTCAACCAGGCGCGCCATCTGCTCCAGCGCGAAGGTATCGACCGGCTCCACTTCTGACGGCGGAGGCGTTAACAGATCCAGCGACGGCAACGGCGTGCTTGGACGCTGCAGCGGACGGCTGTCACCGTTACGCATCAGCAGAGGGTGAATCAGACTTTCCTGCGGCTGAGGCGCAGGCTGCTGGAACTGCGGTGGCTGCTGCGATTGCTGCGGTTGCTGAACAGGTTGATGCTGCTGCGCGTAGGCCTGTGGTGCTGGCTGCTGGCGCACAGGCTCCGCTTCCGGCATCACGCTCGGGGTAAATAACGGCTCGCTCGGGCCATCATCCACCAGATCCTTCATCGGCGAGAATTCAAAATCAGACAGCGAGAACGGATTTGCACCAGCCGGTTGTTCACCGGAATAGCGCTGCTGTTGAGTGGCCGCAAACTGGCGCGCTAATTCTGCTTCAGCCGCGTCCTCTTCGTCTTCCAGCACCGGTTCATCGTGCTGATATTCTTCACCGTAGCGCTGATTCTGCTGCGCGGCGAACTGACGGGCCAGCTCGTCCTGCTGCATTTCATCGGCGTCATCTTCGTACTCAGGCTCGCGCGCTTTCTCTTCCGCCATACGCTGGGAAGGCAGCTTGATGCCATAAGAGGCAAGCTCACGACGGGTGGGTACGCGAACGCGGTTAGGGCGAGGCAGTTGCGGACCAATCCCCTCCTTCACCTGAGGACGCGGCGTGCCCCCTGTTGCCAGGCTAAAGACAGGTGCAGCTACGGCAGCGGCCGCGGTAGCCTGCTTCACGCTTTCCGCTACGGGTGCGACTGCAGGCGTCGGGTCGATCGGTGGAACGGAAGCAGAACGCGCTTTCGTCACCGGCTCCTGCACCGGTTCAGGCACAGGCTGGTACCAGGCCGCCAGCTGCTCGCGTTCACGCGCACGACGCTCTTCAACTTCTTCAAAATAGTACATCGGTGGACGAGAGGGTTTTACCTCTTCCACGATTTCATGTTCAGGCTGCGGCTCTACATAAGGCTGCACAGGTTCAACCGGCTCAGGCACATACTCCTGATAAGGTTGGGCCACAGGCTGTTCATAGTGCGGGTAATCTTGCGGTTCATACGCAGGCTGCGGCGGCTGATAAGGCTGCTGCCACTGCTCCTGCTGCACAGGGATGTAGCTTTCAGGTTCAGGCGCGATAACCGGCTCCGGCGTGTGAACGCCTGGCGCAGTCTGCCAGTCAACCTGAGGCTGCTGAATAACGGATTCCGGCGGCGAAACCGGCGCGGATGGCATCACGGCGTCGACAGGCGCGGCATACGCCTGCGCAGCGGTCGTCGCGGCTGCAGCGGCCGCAACCGGCTCGGTAACCGAATGGCCATTTAACAGCGGATCGTATTCGTCGAAGTCACCCGGAGTGGCCCGGCTGCCGGAGAAGAGCACATCGTCAGGATCGACGGCGACACCCGCAGCGCGATACGCCACCTGCTCGTCTTCATCCATGCGTTTACCGGAGAAGAGCGCCGCATCGGTTTTACGACCCAGCGGGTTGGCAAATTTCTCAGCAACACGCTGGCGACGCGCCAGCGCGCCGCGCAGAATACGCGCACGACGAGACTCGCGACGCTGAACAGGCGCGTCATCTTCCTCTTCATCTTCGTATTCTTCTTCATCAACCCACGTATCGTCACGACGGGTACGGTTGCTGGCGAAGGTCAGAATGGTGAGGATAAAACTGCCGATTTTCTCGGCTATGCTCACCCAGGACCAGCCGGTGAACAACGTCAGCCCGGCCGCCCAGATACATAGCAGCGCCAGCGTGCCGCCGCTGCTGTGCAGCATCGGCTGCAGCGCAGAACTGAGTAAACTGCCGATCACCCCGCCAGAGGCGAAGTACCAGATATCATCCGCATTGATTGCCGCCAGCCCGCACGAGGTGAGGATCAGCGCCAGCGCGCCAATCAGGCGCAGCGACACGGCAAAATAGTCGATGTAATCATCGTTCTGACGATGACGCCACGCAAACCAGCATCCGCCAATGATAATAACGGGAAGGGTGTAGGCCATCACACCGAAAATGAAAAACAGCGTGTCAGCAAGCCAGGCACCGGGGACACCGCCTAAATTATGGATAGGCTCATGCCATGCAGTTTGTGACCAGCTGGGATCTGAGGGGTTGAAACTGAGTAAGGCTGCCATCAGCCAGACGGCAAAAAGGGCAATAACAATCAGCAAAGCCTCGAGAAGACGACGTCCGCTGCTTAGCTTCGATAGTGTGACTTCTTTGTCTTCAGTGTATTCCTGGCTCAAAAAAGGCTCTCCAGGTATCAGGCATATCCTGCCTTTTTGCTAAAACGGACAACAGCGCCGGGACTCCCCGGCACTGTTGCTGTATGGATTAACAGGAGTGTAATCAAACTACGCTGATTTTGCACCTGTTCCGTGTTAGCGCGTCTTAATAACCAGACGATTGCTCTGTTTGACCTCTTCCATCACCACATACGTACGGGTGTCGTTCACGCCTGGCAGACGCAGCAGGGTTTCCCCCAGCAGCTTACGGTAGGCGGACATATCAGGCACACGGGTTTTCAACAGGTAGTCGAAATCACCGGATACCAGATGACACTCTTGAATTTCTTCAAGTTTTTGTACAGCGGCGTTAAATTGCTCAAACACATCCGGCGCACCACGATTCAGAGTAATCTCAACAAATACCAGAAGTGAGGCATCCAGATAATGCGGGTTCAGCAGAGCAGTATAGCCCTGAATGAAACCCTGTCTTTCCAGTCGGCGCACACGCTCAAGGCACGGCGTCGGGGAAAGTCCCACACGTTTTGAAAGCTCGACGTTGGAAATACGCCCATCCTTTTGCAATTCATTAAGAATGTTACGATCGATACGGTCGAGATCTTTGCCAGGGCGCTTCTTGCTATCTACCATTATTATTGTCTCTCTGTATTCCTTCCCTACTCCTGCCTGGACCCTGTGCACATCACTGTTCAGAGCCTGTACCCGTTAGTCATCACATCGCCTGGTTTTGTATTAGACGCGATGCGGATTCGGGTTCTGTTGGTAAGAAGACCGTTGCCCGAAGGCAGTCACCGACATCACGTATGGCGTCTGTCCACGCCATGCGTAGATTTCACTGACCCGGTAAAAATGGCATTTACGTGCATGCCTATGCGGCATACGGTTAACGCGGTTTTTTTTCTTCCTTGAATGTTTTCGCAAAAGCGCAGGGGATTGTCAAAGCAAAACATCGTTTTTTAGTACAACATGCCGGATATTCATTACGGCAGGGTATTAATCCTCATTTTATTGCCTTACAAACGACCGGTTTTCAGGCGAAAGCGTGATGTTATAGCGCCTCATTCATCGCCCGTGGCTATTACACAGATTGATATCAAAATTGCTGCGCTCTTTTTTTACGACAACAAATTCCCTACAATCCAGCCAAATGTCTGTCAACAACAATGGGGATCTCATGGGCACGGCCAAACACAGTAAGCTGCTAATCCTTGGTTCTGGACCTGCGGGATATACCGCAGCGGTCTATGCTGCACGCGCTAACCTGCACCCGGTACTCATCACCGGCATGGAAAAAGGCGGTCAGCTGACCACCACCACCGAAGTGGAAAACTGGCCAGGGGACCCGAACGACCTGACCGGGCCGCTGCTGATGGAACGTATGCACGAGCATGCCGCTAAATTCGAAACTGAAATTCTGTTCGACCACATCAATAAGGTCGATCTGCAGAACCGTCCGTTCCGCCTGACGGGCGACAGCGGCGAATACACCTGTGACGCGCTGATCGTTGCCACCGGCGCCTCTGCCCGTTACCTCGGTCTGCCATCCGAAGAAGCGTTCAAAGGCCGCGGCGTCTCTGCCTGCGCAACCTGTGACGGTTTCTTCTACCGCAATCAGAAAGTCGCGGTCATCGGCGGCGGTAACACCGCAGTGGAAGAAGCGCTCTACCTGGCGAACATTGCCTCTGAAGTGCACCTGATCCACCGCCGCGAAACCTTCCGCGCGGAGAAGATCCTGATCAAACGCCTGATGGATAAAGTGGCCAGCGGCAACATCGTGCTGCACACCAACCGTACCCTGGAAGAGGTGACGGGCGACCAGATGGGCGTTGCCGGTCTGCATATCCGTGATACCCAGAACACCGACAACGTCGAAACGCTTGAAGTGGCGGGTCTGTTCGTGGCGATCGGTCACAGCCCGAACACCGCGATCTTCGACGGTCAGCTGGAGCTGGAAAACGGCTACATCAAAGTGCAGTCCGGCATTCACGGTAATGCGACCCAGACCAGCATCCCGGGCGTGTTCGCGGCTGGCGACGTAATGGACCATATTTATCGTCAGGCGATTACCTCTGCTGGCACCGGCTGTATGGCCGCGCTGGACGCTGAACGCTACCTCGATGGACTGGCTGAACAAGGTAAATAATCTTTACAAGTCAGTAACAAACGTAAATAAAGGCGGCGATAAGTCGCCTTTATTGTCTCCCCGTTGTAACATTGCGCTGCCCAATTTCTAATAACGTCACCTGCAAAGTACGCAATGGAAAAAACCCGTCAACAAGAGTTAACACGCTGGCTGAAACAGCAAAGCGTTATTTCCCGCCGCTGGCTTACGATTTCCCGTCTCCTGGGGTTCGTTAGCGGTCTGTTGATTGTTGCCCAGGCATGGCTGCTGGCCCGCATTCTTAATCACATGATCATGGAGAACATCCCGCGCGAAGCGCTGTTGCTGCCTTTTATTGTCCTGATCCTGATTTTTATCCTGCGCGCCTGGGTGGTGTGGCTGCGTGAGCGCGTCGGTTTTCACGCCGGACAGCACATCCGCTACGAGATACGCCGTCAGGTGCTGGATCGCCTTCAGGAAGCCGGGCCCGCGTGGATCCAGGGTAAACCGGCCGGTAGCTGGGCGACGCTGATCCTTGAGCAGATTGACGATATGCACGACTACTATGCGCGCTATCTGCCGCAGATGGCCCTTGCCGTCTTCGTTCCGCTGCTGATCGTGATCGCCATCTTCCCGGTGAACTGGATGGCTGCGCTGATTCTGATGGGCACCGCCCCGCTGATCCCACTGTTTATGGCGCTGGTCGGCATGGGGGCAGCGGATGCCAACCGCCGTAACTTCCTGGCTCTGGGTCGCCTCAGCGGTCATTTCCTCGATCGTCTGCGCGGCATGGAGACGTTACGCATTTTTGGCCGCGGTGAAGCGGAAACCGAAAATATTCGCCGGGCATCGCAGGACTTCCGTCAGCGCACCATGGAAGTGTTACGCCTTGCCTTCTTGTCCTCCGGCGTACTGGAATTCTTTACCTCGCTGTCGATTGCCCTCGTGGCGGTCTACTTTGGCTTCTCCTACCTTGGCGCGCTGGATTTCGGCCATTACGGCACGGCGGTGACCCTTTCTGCCGGTTTCCTGGCGCTGATCCTGGCCCCGGAGTTTTTCCAGCCGCTCCGCGATCTGGGGACCTTCTATCACGCCAAAGCGCAGGCGGTTGGTGCAGCCGATAGCCTGAAAACGTTCCTTGAAACGCCGCTGGCTCACCCGGAGCGGGGTGACGTGACGCTGAATGCTAAAGACCCCGTGACCATTGAAGCGCAGGACTTTTCTATTCTGTCACCGGAAGGCAAAGTGCTCGCGGGTCCGCTGAACTTTAACTTACCTGCCGGACAACGCGTAGTGCTCGTCGGTACCAGCGGTTCCGGGAAAAGTTCGCTGCTGAATGCGCTATCCGGTTTTATGGCCTACACAGGTTCACTGCGGATCAACAAAACGGAACTGCGTAACCTCGATCCTGACGCCTGGCGTAAACAGCTCAGGTGGGTAGGCCAAAACCCGCAGCTTCCAGCCTCTACGCTGCGTGAAAACGTCCTGCTGGCGCGCCCGGACGCGCGTGAAGATGAACTGCAATCGGTGCTCGACCGCGCCTGGGTCAGCGAGTTTCTGCCGCTGCTTCCGCAGGGGGTAGATACCGTGGTCGGCGACCAGTCTGCCGGACTCTCGGTCGGACAGGCGCAGCGCGTGGCGGTTGCCCGTGCGCTGCTTAACCCATGCCATCTGATGCTGCTGGATGAGCCCGCCGCCAGCCTGGACGCCCACAGCGAACAGCGCGTAATGGAGGCCCTGAACGCCGCCTCCCGGCAGCAAACCACCCTGATGGTTACCCATCAGCTGGAAGGGATTGCCGACTGGGACCAGATCTGGGTCATGGAGAACGGCCGTATTGTTGAGCAAGGCGATTACGCCTCTCTCGTTGCCGCGCAGGGACCGTTTGCCGCCCTGCTGGCGAACCGTCAGGAGGACATCTGATGCGTGCTCTGCTGCCTTATCTTGCGCTCTATAAACGTCACAAATGGATGCTGACGCTGGGGATTGTGCTGGCGATTGTCACGCTGCTCGCCAGCATTGGCCTGCTCACCCTTTCCGGCTGGTTCCTGTCAGCCTCGGCCGTCGCGGGCTTTGCCGGTTTATACAGCTTCAACTATATGCTCCCGGCTGCCGGTGTTCGCGGTACCGCCATCACGCGGACTGCCGGACGCTATTTCGAACGGCTGGTCAGCCACGACGCCACTTTCCGCGTGCTGCAGCACCTGCGCATCTACACCTTCAGCAAACTGCTGCCCCTCTCCCCTGCCGGGCTGGCGCGTTTTCGTCAGGGTGAATTACTTAACCGTGTTGTTGCGGATGTCGACACGCTGGATCACCTGTACCTGCGCGTGATTTCCCCGATCGTGGGCGCGTTTGTGGTGATTGTGGTGGTCACGCTGGGGTTGTCTGTTCTGGACGTTTCCGTTGCGCTGACGCTGGGCGGGATCATGCTACTGACGCTCATCATTCTGCCGCCGCTGTTTTACCGCGCCGGGAAATCCACCGGGGAAAACCTGACGCGCCTGCGCGGGGACTACCGCCAGCAGCTCACCTCCTGGCTTCAGGGGCAGGCTGAGCTGACGATTTTTGGCGCCAGCAAGCGCTACCGTGCGCGGATGGAAAGTACGGAGCTTAACTGGCATGAGGCCCAGCGCCGCCAGTCGGAGCTGACGGCCTTCTCTCAGGCGCTGATGATGTTAATCGGCGGCGTGGCGGTGATTGCCATGCTGTGGCTGGCTTCCGGCGATGTAGGGGGAAATTCACAGCCGGGTCCACTTATTGCCCTTTTCGTCTTCTGCGCGCTGGCGGCGTTTGAGGCGCTGGCCCCGGTGACGGGCGCCTTCCAGCATCTTGGTCAGGTGATCGCCTCTGCCCTGCGCATCACGCAGATTGCCGAACAGGAGCCAGAAGTCACGTTCAGTGCCGGGCAAACTGCGGTACCAGAGCAGGTTGCGCTGACGCTTGAAGATGTCACCTTCGCCTATGACAAACAGGCGCAAAACGCGCTGGATGGTATCAATCTTTCAGTTAATGCAGGACAGCGGATGGCGATCCTCGGCCGTACCGGCTGTGGTAAATCGACGCTGCTGCAGTTGCTGACCCGCGCCTGGGATCCGCAGCGCGGCCAGATTCGTTTTAATAACACGTTGCTGACCGATTTCAGCGAGCAGGCCCTGCGCAAGACGGTGAGCGTCGTTCCGCAGCGCGTGCATCTGTTTAGCGCCACCCTGCGCGATAACCTGCTGCTGGCCGCGCCAGAGGCCTCTGATGATGCGCTTCGCGCAGTGCTGGAGCAGGTCGGACTGCAAAAACTGCTTGAGGACGACGGGCTGAACAGCTGGCTGGGCGAAGGCGGCCGTCAGCTCTCCGGCGGTGAACTGCGCCGTCTGGCTATTGCGCGCGCGCTGCTGCACGATGCGCCGCTGATGCTGCTCGACGAACCCACCGAAGGGCTGGATGCAACAACCGAGAGCCAAATCCTTGATTTACTGGCGAATGTCATGACCGGCAAAACCGTGCTGATGGTCACACACCGCCTGCGCGGACTGGCGAGTTTTGATCGGATAATTGTGATGGACAACGGACACATTATTGAGCAAGGTAGTCACGCAGAGCTGTTGGCGAAACAGGGTCGCTACTACCAGTTTAAACAGCGTCTGTAGACTATATTTGTAGCGTCCTCACTCGCGTACTGGAGTTTTGCTGTCATGCGCCTGGTCCAGCTTTCTCGTCATAACATCGCGTTCCCTTCTCCGGAAGGGGCGCTGCGTGAGCCCAACGGGCTGCTGGCCCTTGGTGGTGATCTCAGCCCCGCACGGCTTTTAATGGCGTACCAGCGCGGTATCTTCCCCTGGTTTTCCCCCGGCGATCCGATTTTATGGTGGTCCCCCGATCCGCGTGCCGTGCTGTGGCCAGCGCAGTTTCACGCGAGCCGCAGCATGAAGCGTTTCCATGCGAAATCCCCCTACCGAGTCACCCTCAACCACGCTTTTGGTCAGGTCATTGAAGGCTGTGCAGAAGACCGCTATGAAGGGACATGGATAACCCGCGATATCATTACCGCCTACCACCAGCTCCATGAGCTTGGCTACGCCCATTCCATAGAGGTGTGGGAAGGTGGAGCACTCATCGGCGGCATGTACGGCGTGGCGCAGGGGACGCTGTTTTGCGGCGAGTCGATGTTCTCTCGTGCGGTTAACGCCTCGAAAACCGCGCTGCTGGTCTTCTGCGATGCGTTTGCCCAGCGCGGCGGACGCCTGATCGATTGTCAGGTGCTCAACGAGCATACGGCCTCCCTGGGTGCTGTTGAAATCCCGCGACGCCAGTACATCGAACAGCTGGACGTCAGCCGTCAGGAGAAGCTCCCGCGCGACTTCTGGATACCGAGAACGCTCTTTATGCCCAATGCCTAAATGTTTTCCGCATATTTTTTGTGAGGGTGTTATAATTATGCCGCAGAGTAGCTTCTGCCTGTTGCCCCGCCGCCGTTTGGGACCCTCGCTTCAGATAACGTCCTGACGTTTATCCTGTTGTCTCCCCTTTACGAATGCGCTTCCTGTTCGGTTGTACCGTGACGCTTGGGCAATGCGCCGAAACTGTTTTGCTGCGTTTTAATCGCGCAATTCTTTACTTAATTGATGAATTTCGGCATTATCTTGCCGGTTCAAAACTTGGTAGTGATACCCCAGAGGATTAGATGGCCAAAGAAGACAATATTGAAATGCAGGGTACCGTACTTGATACGTTGCCTAATACCATGTTTCGCGTAGAGCTGGAAAACGGTCACGTGGTAACTGCGCACATCTCCGGTAAAATGCGCAAAAACTACATCCGCATTTTGACGGGCGACAAAGTGACTGTTGAACTGACCCCGTACGACCTGAGCAAAGGCCGCATTGTCTTCCGTAGTCGCTAATTGTTTTCGCCTGTAATGGCAGATGAATATTAAATAAGGCCGGGATTTTCCCGGCCTTACTTTTTTGTGCTGCAGGCGATTATTTGAACAATTATTTGGCCGTTCGATACAGCGTCAGGGCTGTCTGTTCGACAGCAATGCCTTTTTTATGGCTGTGTCTTGCTATGCTATCAGCCGTTTGCCACCTGATAACCTATATTTATCAAAGCATCAAGCTCGTCTTTTGCAAACAACCTTGCCCGGTAGCATTCACCAGGGAACTCTGGATAGCCATCCATCGAGCAAATCAGATCGTAGATTGTGGCAATAATATGGCCTGTTGCATCGCTGATAAAGAAAGAGCGTGCGTGGTTGGTGTAGATGCCATAGTAGTCACCATAATCTATTGCTGCCCCCATAAAATCAGTGACCTGAGGAACACGATCGGAGGGTAACTGGATAATGCTTCCTGCCTGAGTTGCTGTATTGGCAACGAGATCAACAGCATAGAACATGACTCTCGCTGGATCGGTTTTGTAAGAATCAGCCGTTGCATCACTTGTAATATCTCGAGTAACCGCATTGCCTTCATTATCAACGCAGGAGCGATTATCAAAGAGCGAAAGAACAAATTTTCCTTCAGCCTCATTGCTTAACCCAGCAAAAGCGCTATTTTTAGTGACGAATACGGTATGAGCGCCATTTTCAAAACTCTCAATACCGGAAGTATCTATCTGCGTAACGCCCTGTCCTGCTGCGAAATTACTGTTAAACCCCCCGGTATTAATACTCCATAATATCTTGCCGTCGGCAGGAGAAATACCAAACGTCAGGCCTGCAGAGCGAGTATGAACAACAATCGCTTCAGCATTTGCCTCGCCTGCGGGGATCCAGGAAAGCGAGTTAAGATGAGCATCGTTTGTGGGGCTATTATTCAGGATCTGAGTATTATCAAATGCACGAGTATAATTTTTTGCCCACAACATCACGCCTGTCTTTTCATCAAATTTTAAAATTAATGCGTCCTGTCTCATCGTGTTGGTCGAACGGTCCGGGTTATCATTACCAATCATGAAAAGATTATCGGCTGAATCCCAAATCAGATCGTGGGTGTTAGCGTAGCGGTTACCATCGCGGTCGCGTAAATCAAACTCCAGAATCTCGTTGCCTAAAATATCGATTTTGAAAAAGCGTCGCCCATACCAGTGTTCATCTTCATCACTGCCGATATAGAAATAACCATTATGCGTTTTTAGCATCTGATTACGGTAGGGCTGAGCATAATAGCAGCGAAGATCGCCGTTCCGGTCGTAGCCATCACAATTGGTAGTCATTAACCAACTGTTTCCCCATACGGTCGTGAAGTTAGCGGGATCCGTTTGCTCAATATCGATATGGAAAATCGTCCCCTCGCGGTAGAGTTGTTCCTGTGTGCTTACCTGGATGGTTTGATTAAAAATTTCCACTCCGCTAAGGTTTTTAAAGACAATCTGCACATGGTTAAGGTAGTTTGCATACAGTCCAATAACCGGAATTTTTATCTCAGGTAAAGAGACAATGTCATTTGAAGAATACGTAAAGTCTAAACTTGTAGTGCTAGTCGTTCTTCCCAGTACCGTATAGGAATATGTTATCGCCTCATCAATTATAAACTTCAGATAGACCGCAAGCTGGTTGTTAGCAGGGGCGAGTTCCATTCCAAGATAGGTAATTGCCATATTATTCACCTGTTATTAATTATTACTGTTTAACTTCTTTTACTCGCATCTCATTCACCTGTTGGGGAATGATCTTATTTCCTTTCACCAGATAATCAATAACCGCATCGGAAAGGTTATATCCACCTTTTACCTGTTTGTTCTGACCATCAATGAATGCAGTGAAGCCATCACCACCAGGGGCAAGGAAACTATTTGTCGCTACGCGATAGGTTTCAGAGTCTACAATTGGCTTGCCATTAAGCGTAAATAGTACAACGCGTTGCCCGACAGGTTTATGTTGGTCGTAGCGCATTTCCAGTCCTTTCGACATCTGCAAAACACCGTTAGTGAGTGACGCACTGTGCTCCATAAGATTTCGTAAGGATTTCCCATTCAAATCCATTACGGTTAGCTCATTTGGAAACGGAAACGCGCTAATAACATCGCCGAGGGTTATCGGACCGGCATTCAAATCAGCCCGCAGACCACCTGAATTAGTGAGCGCCAGTTGCGCATCAGGCGCAGCAGCAAGCATTGCATCGGTAAATAAATTGCCCAGCGAAGATGATTCCCCGTAGGCGCGCGTAAGCGTAACAGGCGTCTCTCCAACTTTTTGGCGAACCGTTTCGGAGAGCTTTTTATTCCAGCTATCAATAACACTCTGAGTTGCCGGATCGGGTTTCCATTCATCAGCATAAAGGGTCTTAAGTTCGAAGCTTTTTATTTTGTTGTGATGTTTTTTTAGATCCACATCCAGGACCAGCTTACCAATATCAATCCCACCACTGTCAGTCGAAAGCACCAGCGTGTTACCTACTTTAAGCGGCTCCGGCGTTCCAACATGCGCATGTCCGGTAATCAGAATATCCAGTCCTTTCACCTGCTTCGCCGTCTGGATATCCTTATCAAGGGCGCGTTTGACATCGGTGTTACCGATACTGGACTGGCGTGCGGGGAAACCTTCATGCATGAGTGCAACGGTTATATCTACTTTTCCACGTAGTTCATTCAGATAACGCTGGAGATATTTCACCTCGTCACGCGCTTCAATACCCTGACGCATTGACGATGAAACGGTATCATCGAAAGCGAATACGCCATGCAACCCAATGACCCCAATTTTAACGCCATCCTTTTCGATGATGGTATACGGCTTATTCCAGAAAAGGACATTACTATTTTTATAAAACACGTTACCTAACAGTATCGGGAATTTAGCCTGACTGAGCTGTATCAGCGTATTATCCCATCCATGGTCGAACTCATGATTGCCGACAGACGCAGCATCAAATGACATTGTATTCATAATATCTATGATTGCCCGCCCTTTTGTCAGGCTGCTAATGTACGGACCGGTAAAGTAATCTCCAGCATCGAAATAAAAAGTAGCCTTATTCTTTTGCTTTTCTTGCTTAACGTAAGTCGCAATATTTGCGAAGCCACCGACAGCTCTTTTACCTTCTGCAACATAAGGGAGTTTATAGGGCTCAACATGTGCATGCAGGTCATTGGTATAAATGACGGTAACATCCTGCGCTGGACTTAGCGAAGCATATCCCGATAGTAATAAAACCGCGATTACTGTTTTTTTCATTTTTTAACTCTCGAATTAAAGAAAGAATTTCATTATCGATTAGCAAAAAACAGATTTTGTGAACCTTCTCACGACATATGGAAAAGGGAGACGCGAAAATTTACGACTAACAGAATCAGTTGGTGAAGCACATGGAATCCGCTCCAAAAATAGATCTCAATGTTTGTAAAAGCTGGTCATGTCCAAATCTCGGAATACCAGATGCGAATGATTATGTTTTTCCTGTTTATCGTCTGGGCTACGCTGCACTTGAATGTCAAAAATGTGGCAGTCTTCCTCCACTGTTTAATACCAAAGAATGTGACGAGTGGTTCAGTCAATTCATGCAACGAAAATTAGGAAATACAGGACAAGGTTGTCCCCGCTGTTTTACAGCGCACATCATTCGCTATGGATACACAAAAGCCAGAACACCCCGCTTTCAATGTTGTACCTGCCGTTATGTATTTACTCCACACTATGACAATGCTGTAGGCCTGAATAAAAATATCACCCTTCTTTCCCAGCTCGAACAAGGGGTGCACTCTGGTGAAACGACAAACCAAAGGGTCCTTGCGCAAGCGGTTAACGGATTCGAGCACGATCTGCATGTTTCACTCCCTGCGCTAACAAGGGTGTCAACGACCACAATGGTTATACCGTTTCAGGGTCATTCTGCGAGACAGAAACTGTATGTTGTAATCAGTGCCGATGCTGACTCCGGCAAAATTATTCAAATAACAACCAACTATTGCGACTGGAAGGCAGGTGATTCATTGCTCTATCAGGGTTCTAAGTCTTTCCCTTCTTCGATACTACCGTCGAGCGATACCGATCTTATTCGGGAGCAAGAGATGCAATTTCTTAAACGGAGTCAATTTGATGAAATTCAGTACGGTAGTGCCGAGCTTAAGCGAAACGACCGGGGAAGCATGGTCCGTCCTGTCATTACCATACACAGTCATTTCCAGAGATTAAAACGACGCTTCCCGGGTGTAACCGATCATTATCTCGCCCATGAGTGCGTTTTGCGCGGCGGGGCTATAACTGCCTGGTCAACAGAAGTCCGACTTGGGAAAACCGATCTTTGGTTTGTGTCTGAAAATATTGAAAACGCCAACCTCTCTGACAAAGCATTTTGCCTTACTGGTAGCTGGAAAATGGGATGGTGGAAAAATGTGTGGCAGCGTTGGGATAATGGCGAGATATGCAAGATGATTGGCCTGCTGACCGGACAGCAAAGTACAGCGGAACCCGCGTTGATTTCACTTGCATCCTGCACTGCATTTGCTGTCTGGCTGAAATCCCATCCATGGTCATTACAGTGTCATAACTTTGGGGCGCGGGTAGTGAGCCAGCATTTAGTGGGTCTTGGCTGTATTTACAACCAACAGATGAAGGAAAATTCAGGCAGTTAAGGGCTACATAACGCGAGCTGTACGGCAGCGAACTGCACTATTTTATTGTCATCAAAAGTTATTAACGTCTTCCTGTAACACCCATTTTTACGAAGATTAATCCATTTGGCGTCAGAGGAACTCCCCCGACGCGGTTGAGTCCGTCAAGGTGGT
>NZ_JAWNFK010000007.1:0-148885 GCF_034107965.1 Enterobacter sp. 61D5 | reverse complement strand
AATTAGAAGAACCCCGTACCGAAAGGTGCGGGGTTTTTTGCTTTGTGCGCAGAAAAGTCCGTTGGCGCTGTGCTTGCCGGGCCTGCGGGCTCAGTAGACCGAATAAGGCAAAGCCGCCTTCCGGCAACGCAGACCGCACGATCCCACGGCAAAGAGAAGCAAGAATACAAAGAAGGGATGTATAAACGCAGAAAAGCAAAAACCCAGCCATAGGCTGGGTTCTTTAAATAGTGGTGCCCGGACTCGGAATCGAACCAAGGACACGGGGATTTTCAATCCCCTGCTCTACCGACTGAGCTATCCGGGCAACGGAGCGCATTAAACCGCAATCACGCTCGATCGTCAACATTATTTCGGGAAAAGCTGTTCAACTGCTTAAGTTTGCGGCAATCTGTCCGCTTTCGCCGTGAAAATGCACAAATCTTCCAGACATAACCAGTGTAATACGGCAATGCTGATAGCAAGAGGAGGGCAGTATGGCAAATGACTGGCTTGAACTGCGTCAGCATGCAGATACGGGTATTGAGACGATTAAAGCGCATTTCGAAGGGCATGCCTTTGATCCGCACTGGCACGATAGCTATCTGGTAGGGATAACCCTCTCTGGCACGCAGCAGTTTCACTGCCGCCGTGAGCGTCATCGTAGCCAGCCGGGCGACGCATTTCTCCTTGAGCCTGGCGAGATCCACGACGGTGATGCGCCTGTAGAGGGCGGCTTTACCTATTTGACCTTCTATCTTGATGAGCGCTGGCTTACCCGCGCGCTACAGGGGCTTTACGAAGCTACTCCAGGGAGTTATTCACTCCACTTTGCCCAAACGCTGACGCGGGAGCCACAGCTGGTGCGCGCTATCGGTGAGACATTCTCTACCCTGCATAATGACGAGATAAAAATCGTTCAGCAGAGCACAATGGACAATCTGCTCTCCCGGATCACCGCCCATTGTCACTGGCGTAAGAAACTGCCGTCGCAGTTACAAAGCGCTGCCGTGGCGCATCGTGCGCGGGACTATCTCTATGCCCATATCGGCGAGAACGTGGGGCTGTCAGACATTGCGCGCGAGACGGGCACGGATCGTTTTACCCTGACGCGCTGTTTTAAGCGCGAGTTCAACCTGGCGCCACACGCATGGCTTATTCAGCTTCGTCTGGCAAAGGCCCGACAGTTGCTGGCGCGTGGCGACCAGCCCGTTGATGTGGCTGCCGCAGTGGGATTTGCCGATCAAAGCCATCTGGGGCGTTGGTTTCAGCGTGCTTACCGCATCTCTCCTGCACACTACCGACGGTTGTGCACAAACCTTCCAGACGTTTCCAAAAAATAACGGCACATTCATGGCTCTAATAAAAAGGAGCCACCTGTGAGTTTGATACCCTTTCTGTTGTTCGCATTTGTCGCCTCCATTACGCCGGGGCCGACCAATATTCTCGTGCTGACGAACAGCCAGCACTTTGGCGTAAAAAATACCGTACCTGCTATTATGGGCGGGTGTATCGCAGCCAGTGCGATCGTGCTGGTATCCGGCGCGGGCGCGGGGGAAGTGCTGCGTCAGTACCCTCTGATACGTCAGATAATGAGCTGGGCAGGCGTGCTGTGGCTAAGCTGGATGAGCTGGCAGCTGTTTCGCGCCCCGGCTGCCCGTCTCTCCGCTGAGCACCGTATCCGATTCACCGCTCGGGCGGCGGCACTGCTGCAGGTTGTGAATCCCAAAACCTGGATGATGGCGCTGGCCGTCGTCAGTCTGTTTGCCCCTGCTGGCGACCATGCATTGCGGGATATTGCGCTAATGGCGCTATGGTTTCTGCTGATCTCGATAGCCTGTTTGATGTGCTGGGCGTGCTTGGGTAAAGCGGTCAATCGAATATTTCGCACCACCGTGGCGATGGTGCGGTTTCAGCGCCTGATGGCGCTGTGTCTGCTCATCTCCGCCTGGGCGGGAATGCTGGCTTAGGTCAGCGCTCCACCCATTCTGCATTGGGCAAAGCGTAGAATATCTTCCGCCAGGCGGTGCGCCGTGTCCACATCTGCCTGGCTACGGTTCACCAGCATGCGGCTGAGGCAACCTTCCAGCACCAGCTCCATCTGTTTAGCCACCATCGCAGGGTCATCGACTTCCAGCGTGGTCAGCAGCTCGTGGGTGAAGTCATGCGCCGCCCGTTTTTGCTGCTCCGCCAACTGGTGGATAGGATGGCCTGGGTCGGGAAAATAAGTGCAGGCGGCGATGAACAGGCAACCCGGGTAGCGGTTGTTGCTGACGCATTCGGTCAGCGCGGTATAGCGCGCCAGCAGCTTTTGCTCCGCGGTCAGTTCTTCATTCAGCATCAGTTGCCTGCGCCAGATATCAACCTGCTGGCTGAGATAGCGCAGGGCATCATAGAGTAGCGCCTCTTTATCCGGCCAGAAGCGCTTAAGTTCATCCAGAGGATAATCGATACGGTCGGCTACCATCTCAAGCGTGGTGCTGGCGATCCCTTGAATCTCAAGTAGTTGCAGGGCTTGTCCCAGTACGTCTTCACGTTGCACGGTTATCTCCTCCGCTATTCCCAACGGTTTGTCCCGTTTAAAGTGTTGTTTACGGTTGGCGATTGCGCAAATGCGCGCTAAATGCCGCAGCATCCATAAACCCGGTTACACGCTGCCCTTGCTGCTCCTGGCCCTGTTGATTGAAGAACAGAATGGTTGGCAGCCCGAGTACGTTAAGCTGCTTCAGCAGAGCCTTATCCTGCGCATTATTGGCGGTCACGTTAGCCTGGAGCAAAACGGTCTCTTTCAGAGCGCTTTGCACCTGTGGATCGCTAAAAGTATATTTTTCAAACTCTTTGCAGGCGACACACCAGTCGGCATAGAGATCGAGCATCACCGGTTTGCCTTTCGCCTCTGCCAGAGCGTTGTTAAGTTCATCCACGTTTTTTATCTGAGTAAAGTTCAGATGCGCCTGGGTCTGACTCACCGATGTGCCGAACGCCCAGTCCTGCAGAGGGCGTACGCTCACCAGCGCGGCAGCCAGCAGCAGGATTTGCACCAGGCGCATCCATGGCTTCTTCGCCCCCAGGCTGACAATAAACGCCCAGGAAAAGAACGCTACGCCGAGCATCGCCCACAGGCGCAAACCCCAGGCGTCGCCGATGATACGCTCAAGGAGGAACACCGGCAGCGCGAGGATGACAAAGCCAAATGCGGTTTTCACCGTCTCCATCCACGGGCCGCTCTTCGGCAGAAGTCGATTACCGAAAACCGTGACCAGAATCAGCGGCAGGCCCATGCCCAGGGCATACAGGTACAACGTTCCTCCGCCGAGCCACATGTTACCGCTCTGGGCGATATAGAGCAGGATGGCGCTCAGCGGCGCGGTGGTGCAGGGAGAGCATATCAGCCCGGCAATGGCACCCATCGCGAACACGCCGCCTGCGGAGCCGCCCTGCTGACGGTTGCTCATCAGCGTTAAGCGCGTTTGTAGCGAGGAGGGCAGCTGTAGCGTGAACAGGCCAAACATTGACAGCGCCAACAGGATAAACACCGCTGACAGGCCAATGAGAACATAAGGATGCTGGAGTGCGGCCTGGAACTGTAACCCGGCAGCGGCAACCACGAGGCCGAGCGCCGTGTAGGTTAGCGCCATTCCCTGCACGTATATAAAGGCCAGCAGCAGCGCGCGGGCAGTAGAAAGACGCTGTTTGCCGCCCAGCACGGTGCCTGAGATGAGCGGATACATCGGCAACACGCACGGCGTAAAGGCAATGCCTATACCAATCAGTAACGCCCACAGCGCTGAGAACGGAAGGTCAGCGCTGTCGTTGGTTTTCTCAAACGAGGGGACCGGCGTTACAGCAGCAGACGCTTTCACTTCGCTAAGCGGCACGACTTTCGTTTCCGGCGGATAGCAGAATCCGGCGTCCGCGCACCCCTGGTAGGTCACCGTCAGCGTTGCACCGTTATCGGCCTGATTCACCGTCACGGGCACGCTCAAGCGCTGGCGGTAGATTTCACTCTTGCCGTAGAACTCGTCCTCGTGCCACTCGCCAGCGGGCAACTGTAATGCGCCCACGTTTGCCTGGGCAGGAGTAATGCTCACCTGCTTGCGATAGAGGTAATAGCCCTCTTTCACCTGCCAGGTAAGACTGAGATCGTGTTGGTTTTGCTGAAAGTCGAAAACGAACGCCTGGTCGGCAGGAATAAAGTTCGAACGGCCGGGCGCGTCAAACAACCCGGCAAAAGCTGACGTGCTGCACAGCAGCAGGATCAGCGTAAGGAAGCGTTGAGCCATGAGAGATAGTCGTTATCGCCGTGGACCACTGGCAGCACCAGCAGTTCCGGAGTTTGGTAAGGATGATGAGATTTGAGGCAGTCCAGGAGAGCCTGCTGATTCGCCAGATTAGTTTTGAGCAACATCTGGACTTCGTACTCCTGCTCCAGCTTGCCTTCCCAGTAATAAAGGGAGGTAGCACCGGGGAGGAGCGTCACGCAGGCTGCCAGTTTTTCGGCCAGCACTTTGGCGGCGAGATCCTGGGCAGAGGCTTCATCAGGGGCGGTACACAGTACGACAACAGCATCAGGCGTGTTCACAAGTCGACCTCCTCATCACGAAAGGCTTCACTATATCACGCAAGGCGGTTGGTCATTAATGAAACGGGCCGCAGAGCGGCCCGATTTTAACTATTTTTACAACCACTCGCGGTTTACAGCACCACACCGCCAATGATAAAGCCGAGGATTACGCAAAGTGAAATGGCGACCACGCCCGGGATCAGGAACGCGTGGTTAAAAACATACTTACCGATACGTGTTGAGCCGGTGTCATCCATCTCCACCGCCGCCAGCAGGGTTGGGTAGGTTGGCAGAACGAACAGGGCAGAAACCGCCGCGAAAGAGGCAATCGCCGTCAGTGGCGTAACGCCCAGCATCAGTGCCGCAGGCATCAGCGCTTTGGTGGTCGCCGCCTGGGAGTAAAGCAGGGTAGCGGCAAAGAACAGCACCACCGCCAGCAGCCACGGGTAGTTGTGCAGCAGGTCGCCTGCTACGGTCTGAATGTCGCTGATGTGCGCTTTCACGAAGGTATCACCAAGCCAGGCTACGCCGAGGACGCACACGCAGGCGCTCATACCGGATTTGAAGGTGCTGGCGTTCAGCACTTCGCTGGTGTCGATTTTACAGGTGATGCTAATCAGCGTCGCGATGGTCAGCATAAACACTACAATCGCTTCGTTACGCGGCAGGACAGGGTTCTGGATCAGGCCCACGGTGTCGCTGATGGCGGTCGCGTAGAACATCACCGCGACAATACCGATCAGGAACAGCAGCACGGAGCGTTTTGCGTGCGGCTTCAGCTCGAAGACCTGGCTGCCGCGCAGTCTCACTTCACCCTTGGCAAGGCGTTCCTGGTAAACCGGATCGTCTTTCAGTTCAGCGCCGAGGAAGTTACACAGCACGGCAGTGATCATCACCGCGATCAGCGTCACCGGGATACAGATCGCCAGCAGCGTCAGATAGCTCACGCCCATCGGCTCAAGGATACCGGCGAAGAAGACCACCGCAGCGGAAATCGGCGAGGCGGTAATCGCAATCTGGGACGCGACGACGGCAATAGAGAGCGGACGAGACGGACGGATACCCTGCTCTTTCGCCACTTCGGTAATCACCGGCAGCGTAGAGAAGGCGGTGTGGCCCGTACCGGCGAGGATGGTCATAAACCAGGTCACCAGCGGGGCAAGGAAGGTAATGTATTTTGGATGGCGGCGCAGCATACGCTCCGCCAGGCTTACCAGGTAGTCCATACCGCCTGCCACCTGCATGGCGGCGATAGCGGCAATAACTGCCATGATGATTTCGATAACGTCGAACGGGATTGCGCCGGGTTTAATCTGAAAGATAAGGGTAAGAACGAGCACCCCGAGACCGCCGGCAAAACCGATGCCGATACCCCCGAGTCTTGCTCCCAAATAAATCGCCAACAAGACGATGACGAGTTCTGCTCCAAACATAAGGACCTGCCTTGCTTATTAACAAGTTGATATTGAATTGTTGTATTTAGGTAACGCCTAAAAAGAAAAAAGGCACGTCACAAGTGACGTGCCTTAAGAAGCCTAGCCAGAACGGTTACTGTTCGCTTTCATCGGTATATCGTTTCGCTTTATATGCCGGGTGCATCAGGTTCTGGGCCGAGAAGATATCGTCCAGCTCAGCTTCGGTCAACAGCCCGCGCTCCAGCACCACTTCACGTACGCTCTTACCGGTTTCGGCGCAAATCTTGCCGACGATATCACCGTTGTGGTGACCGATGAACGGGTTGAGGTAGGTGACGATCCCGATGGAGTTGTAGACATAACCCTCACAGACTTCTTTATTCGCCGTGATGCCGTTAATGCATTTTTCCAGCAGGTTGTAGCAGGCGTTGGTCAGAATGTGGATGGATTCAAACATCGCCTGGCCAATCACTGGCTCCATCACGTTCAGCTGCAGCTGACCCGCTTCAGAGGCCATGGTCACGGTCGTATCGTTACCGATGACTTTGAAGCAAACCTGGTTCACCACTTCTGGCACCACCGGGTTCACCTTGGCTGGCATGATGGATGAACCGGCCTGCAGCTCTGGCAGGTTGATTTCATTCAGGCCAGCGCGCGGACCGGAAGAGAGCAGGCGCAGGTCGTTACAGATTTTGGACAGTTTCACCGCCAGACGTTTCAGGGCGCTGTGTACCATGACGTAGGCGCCGCAGTCGGAGGTGGCTTCAATCAGGTCTTCTGCAGGCACAACCGGCAGGTTAGAGACTTCCGCCAGCTTCTGTACCGCCAGCTGCTGATAGCCATCCGGGGTGTTCAGACGCGTACCGATGGCGGTGGCGCCCAGGTTCACTTCCAGCAGCAGCTCGGAGGTGCGCAGCAGGTTTTTGGTCTCTTCGTTCAGCAGTACGTTAAACGCGTGGAATTCCTGGCCGAGCGTCATCGGCACCGCGTCCTGCAGCTGGGTACGACCCATTTTCAGGATGTCCTGGAACTCAACCGCTTTACGCTGGAAGCCATCACCCAGCTGGTTGATCGCATCCACCAGTTTCACCACAGAGGCATACACCGCGATACGGAAGCCGGTAGGGTAGGCGTCGTTGGTAGACTGGCATTTGTTTACGTGGTCGTTCGGGTTCAGGTACTGGTATTCACCTTTCTGGTGACCCATCAGCTCCAGGCCAATGTTTGCCAGTACTTCGTTGGTATTCATGTTGACGGAGGTGCCCGCGCCGCCCTGATAGACGTCAACCGGGAACTGGTCCATGCATTTGCCGTTGTTCAGCACTTCATCGCAGGCTGCGATAATCGCATTTGCCGCGCTTTTAGGAATGGTTTGCAGCTCTTTGTTGGCCAGTGCTGCGGCTTTCTTCACCATCACCATGCCACGGACAAACTCAGGGATGTCGCTGATTTTGCTGTTGCTGATGTAGAAGTTTTCAATCGCTCTCAGAGTGTGGACACCGTAGTAGGCATCCGCTGGAACTTCCCTGGTACCCAACAAGTCTTCTTCGATACGAATGTTGTTTAACATGTGAACCTTCTTTTCAAGCTGCCGATGGATTGTACTAAACACACAGTATTTATGTGGTTTTGAATATTTTCTGACCGACGATTATTCCCTCAATCAGCCAGATGCTCGAGATCATATGCTGATGATAGCGAATTGCCGTAAGCTGGATCACTTATTATCGAGCCGATTCCATGATAATTATTAATCTGTGAAATGGGTCACCGCTTTAAAATTTCCAAAAAAAATATCCGTGCAAACTGATTGAATTTTCGCTAACCGTCACCATCTCATACAAACGCGCGTCGCGAACACATTCAGACAGGGGCCCGATGGCCTCTGCCACACAGGAGATGCCAGTGCGCTGGATACCGTTTATTGCTTTCTTTCTCTATGTTTACATTGAGATTTCCATTTTCATCCAGGTTGCCCATGTGCTGGGCGTCCTGCTGACGCTGATTCTGGTGATTTTCACCTCCGTCATCGGCATGTCGCTGGTGCGTAATCAGGGTTTCAAAAATTTCCTGATAATGCAGCAGAAGATGGCCGCAGGGGAAAGCCCGGCGGAAGAGATGATCAAAAGTGTGTCGTTGATTATTGCGGGGCTGCTGCTGATCCTGCCGGGGTTCTTCACTGACTTCCTCGGCCTGCTGCTGCTTCTGCCGCCGGTGCAAAAACACCTGACCATGAAGCTGCTGCCGCATTTGCGCTTTAGCCGTATGCCGGGCGGCGGGTTCAGCACCGGGCCGGGCGATACCTTTGAAGGGGAGTATCAGCGTAAGGATGAACAGCACGACCGTTTAGATCATAAAGACGATCGGTGATTTTATTGCCCGGTGGCGCTTCGCCTACCGGGCCTCCGGGAGCGCACCGCGCTTCGGCAAAAACATCCACAGCCCTGCCAGCATGATAATCGCGTACAGACTCTTCCATCCCACCATCGCCAGCAACAGCAGGCAAAGCAAACCCCCGACGACCGCCAGAGCTTTATAGCGACCTTTCAGCAAACGACATCCCGCCAGCATGCACAGCAGGTAGATCATGATGAAAATGCCGTTGGCGTAGACGATCAGCGCGTCCAGATTAATCTTCAGTGCGTAAATACACAGCGTGCTCACCACGCAGCAGCCCAGTACGGCATTCAGGGCATTCAGCGGAAGCTGGCGTTTAGACAGGCGCGCGAGGCGATTCTCAGGTTTGTCGAGCGCCTGCGACCACACCAGCCGGGCAAAGCTCTGGATATAAATATTGAGGCTGGCAAAACAGGCGAGATAGCCGATGACACAGGCGATCCATAGCGCCTTCACGCCGAACAGTTCCACCACGATACCCGGCAGCGAGGCCGCGGCGGCGAGATCCGCTCCGAACGCGTGGAAGTGTAAGACCAGCACGGTACATGCCCAATAGACCGTACCTGCCAGCAGCAGGCCTATCATCAGCGCGCGGGGGAAATCGCGTTCAGGCTGCTTAAATTCAGAGGCCAGATGGGCAAAGGCTTCCAGGCCAACAAAACACCAGAACATGACGGAGAGCGCGGCGAAAAGCTGTGAATGGTCGACGTCTGTCACCGAAGGGAAGGGAATTTCCTTGATTGTGATATCGCCCGCCCACCAGATAGCGACAACGAGCGCGACAATCAGCACCGCAACCAGCGTCTGCAGGTTGGCGCTGGAGCTGGCGCCGAGAGAGCCCACCCACCAGACGATTGCCAGCGTACCCAGTTCGGCCAACAATAACTGCTCGTGATGCCAGCCAAACAGCGCCTGACCAAAGCCGGTCGCAATATGCAACGCGGCAGGAAGGCCAACCGGAATGACGGAGAGAAACAGCCAGCCGGTGACACGCTGCAGCCGCGGGCCAAAGGCCAGTCCGACAAAGTGCGCCACGCCGCCCGCGCTGGGGAAATGCCGGCCCAGGATGGCAAATACAATGGCTATCGGGAAAACCAATACAATCAGCGCCGGCCACGCCCACAGGCTGTTATTTCCAGCCACCAGCGCCGCCAGTGCGGGTACGGCAAACACGCCCGTACCTAACAAGGAGGTTGAGAGCAGTCCGACGCCCTGCGCCAGCCCCAGCTCCTGCTTGAGTCCACTCATTCAAATCGCCCTGCCAGTACCAAAAGAGAGGCGATGGTAACACTTTCGCAAATTTTTTTTTCGACTCCCCCTTGAAGGGGGAAAAAGCTATCCCCATCTCTCAGGGCACTAGTCGGAAAACCGCATGCGGGCCGGCGTCATCCATAACTGATAATGACTTTCTCAAAGGAGAGCTATCAATGAGTATTCGTCCGTTACATGATCGTGTGATCGTCAAACGTAAAGAAGTTGAAACCAAGTCTGCTGGCGGCATCGTTCTGACCGGTTCTGCAGCAGCCAAATCAACGCGTGGCGAAATCATCGCTGTCGGTAAGGGCCGCATCCTGGAAAACGGAACTGTGCAGCCACTGGACGTTAAAGTTGGTGACATCGTAATTTTCAACGATGGCTACGGCGTGAAATCCGAGAAGATCGACAATGAAGAAGTGTTGATCATGTCCGAGAGCGACATTCTGGCAATTGTTGAAGCGTAATTTACGCACGAGAATTTGAGGAAATAAGAACATGGCAGCTAAAGACGTAAAATTCGGTAACGACGCTCGTGTAAAAATGCTCCGCGGCGTAAACGTACTGGCAGATGCAGTTAAAGTGACTCTGGGCCCGAAAGGCCGCAACGTAGTGCTGGATAAATCCTTCGGCGCGCCAACCATCACCAAAGATGGTGTTTCTGTAGCACGTGAAATTGAGCTGGAAGACAAGTTCGAAAACATGGGCGCGCAGATGGTGAAAGAAGTTGCCTCTAAAGCGAACGACGCTGCAGGTGACGGTACCACCACCGCGACCGTGCTGGCGCAGGCAATCATCACCGAAGGTCTGAAAGCCGTTGCTGCGGGCATGAACCCAATGGATCTGAAACGTGGTATCGACAAAGCCGTCGCCTCCGCTGTTGAAGAGCTGAAAGCGCTGTCCGTACCATGCTCTGACTCTAAAGCCATTGCTCAGGTTGGTACTATCTCCGCTAACTCCGACGAAACCGTAGGTAAACTGATCGCTGAAGCGATGGACAAAGTCGGTAAAGAAGGCGTGATCACCGTTGAAGACGGTACCGGTCTGGAAGACGAACTGGACGTGGTTGAAGGTATGCAGTTCGACCGCGGTTACCTGTCCCCATACTTCATCAACAAGCCAGAAACGGGTGCTGTTGAGCTGGAAAGCCCATTCATCCTGCTGGCTGACAAGAAAATCTCCAACATCCGCGAAATGCTGCCAGTACTGGAAGCCGTTGCGAAAGCAGGCAAGCCTCTGGTTATCATCGCTGAAGACGTTGAAGGCGAAGCGCTGGCGACCCTGGTGGTTAACACCATGCGCGGCATCGTGAAAGTGGCTGCTGTTAAAGCACCAGGCTTCGGCGATCGCCGTAAAGCTATGCTGCAGGATATCGCTACCCTGACCGGCGGTACCGTGATCTCTGAAGAGATCGGTATGGAGCTGGAAAAAGCGACCCTGGAAGACCTGGGCCAGGCGAAACGCGTTGTGATCAACAAAGACACCACCACCATCATCGACGGTGTGGGTGAAGAAGCCGCTATTCAGGGCCGCGTGGGTCAGATCCGTAAGCAGATCGAAGAAGCGACTTCCGATTACGACCGTGAAAAACTGCAGGAGCGCGTAGCGAAACTGGCTGGCGGCGTTGCGGTAATCAAAGTCGGTGCAGCTACCGAAGTTGAAATGAAAGAGAAAAAAGCACGCGTTGACGATGCCCTGCACGCGACCCGTGCTGCGGTAGAAGAAGGCGTGGTTGCTGGTGGTGGTGTTGCGCTGGTGCGTGTTGCCGCTAAACTGGCAGGCCTGACCGCACAGAACGAAGATCAGAACGTGGGTATCAAAGTTGCGCTCCGCGCAATGGAAGCCCCTCTGCGTCAGATCGTTTCTAACGCCGGTGAAGAGCCATCTGTGGTTGCGAACAACGTGAAAGCGGGCGAAGGTAACTACGGTTACAACGCAGCAACTGAAGAATACGGAAACATGATCGACTTCGGTATCCTGGACCCAACTAAAGTGACCCGTTCTGCTCTGCAGTACGCGGCATCTGTCGCTGGCCTGATGATCACCACCGAGTGCATGGTCACCGATATGCCTAAAGGCGATGCACCAGACTTAGGTGCTGCTGGCATGGGCGGTATGGGCGGCATGGGCGGCATGATGTAATCGTGCGTTCTACGTCGTAGAATGTGAAAAACCCCCGGGCAGAAATGCTCGGGGGTTTTTCTTTTGGTCATCTTTTAGGTATAAGATTTACACACGGACAACTACTGTCCAGCTTATTGAAAACGAGGAATAACATGCGCGTAAAAGTCTGTGCAGGGATTGTAGGGGCAGCATTGCTGCTGGCGGGTTGTAGCTCCAGCAATGAGCTGTCGGCAGCGGGCCAGGGCGTTCGCTTTGTGGAAGATAAGCCTGGCAGTGAATGTCAGCTGTTAGGCACGGCAACCGGTGAGCAAAGTAACTGGATGTCAGGGCAGCATGGCGAAGAAGGCGGCTCGATGCGCGGTGCGGCGAATGCCCTGCGTAACCAGGCTGCGGCAATGGGCGGTAACGTGATTTACGGTGTGAGCAGCCCAACGCAGAGTATGCTGTCCAGCTTCGTGCCGACCGCCAGCCAGATGAACGGCCAGGTCTACAAGTGCCCGAACTGATTGCCTTTTCCCTCTCCCTGTGGGAGAGGGTTAGGGTGGGGAGAAACTAGCGCTGCCGCAGCTGCAAATCCAGCGGCGTCTTGCTCGGCTCTCCGCCAATCTCGCGTGCCAGCTTCGGCACCATATAGCCTGAAACCAGCGTTAACAGTTCGCGCATAATCTGCCGGGCTTCTTCATCCGTCACCATGAAATGGGCCGCGCCCTGAACGCGATCCAGCACGTGCAGGTAATAGGGCATCACGCCCGCATCAAACAGGGCATTGCTCAGGTCAGCCAGCACGCGGGCGCTGTCATTGACGCCGCGCAGCAGCACGCTCTGGTTCAGCAGCGTCACGCCCGCTTTACGCAGACGCGCCATCGCCGCGCGAAAGTCATCGTCAATTTCGTTCGCGTGGTTGATATGGTTCACCAGCAGCACCTGCAATCTTGACTGCTCCAGGCGTGACACCAGGCCGTCAGTGACACGTGCCGGAATGACAATCGGTAAACGGCTGTGAATACGCAGGCGCTTAACGTGCGGAATGGCTTCAAGCTGGGTCAGCAGCCAGTCCAGCTCATGATCTTTTGCCATCAGCGGGTCACCGCCGGAAAAAATAATCTCATCCAGCTCCGGATGGGCGGCGATATAGTCCAGCGCGACCTGCCAGTTGCGTTTATTGCCCTGGTTTTCGGCATACGGGAAGTGCCGACGGAAGCAATAACGACAATTTACCGCACAGCCGCCTTTTACCAGCAGCAGGGCGCGGTTGAGATACTTGTGTAGTAAACCCGGCACCACGCTGTTCTGCTCTTCCAGCGGATCGGTGCTGTATCCCGGCGCGGTGATAAACTCATCCTGCGAAGTAAGAGTTTGTTTTAAAAGTGGATCGTCGGGGTTGCCTTTCTCCATCCGCGCCACAAATGCACGAGGAACGCGCAGGGCGAAAAGGCGCTTTGCCTCGCGGCCTGCAAGCAACTCTGGGTGCTGATCGAGGTCTAAAAGACGCAGCAATTCATCAGGACTGGTGATTACATCGGCAAGTTGCGATAACCAATCTTCTCTGGACGGGGTGTTTAGGGTTACAATATGCGCCATTTTGTGGCTTAGCTACCAGTTAACAAATTTAGAGGGCCTTATGGCAACGTACTATAGCAACGATTTTCGTGCTGGTCTTAAAATCATGATGGACGGCGAACCGTACGCGGTTGAAGCCAGCGAATTCGTTAAACCAGGTAAAGGCCAGGCATTCGCACGCGTTAAGCTGCGCCGTCTGCTGACCGGTACCCGTGTTGAGAAAACCTTCAAGTCTACTGACTCCGCTGAAGGCGCTGATGTTGTTGATATGAACCTGACCTATCTGTACAACGACGGTGAGTTCTATCATTTCATGAACAACTCCACTTTCGAACAGCTGTCTGCTGATGAGAAAGCGGTAGGTGATAGCGCTAAATGGCTGCTGGATCAGGCTGAGTGCATCGTGACCCTGTGGAACGGCCAGCCTATCGCTGTGACCCCACCAAACTTCGTTGAACTGGAAATCGTTGAAACCGATCCAGGTCTGAAAGGTGATACCGCAGGTACCGGTGGTAAACCAGCCAAACTGTCTACCGGCGCAGTGGTTAAAGTTCCCCTGTTCGTACAGACTGGCGAAGTGATCAAAGTGGATACCCGCTCCGGCGAATACGTATCCCGCGTGAAGTAATTTACGTCATGATTGAAGGCGCAGCGCCCGCTGCGCCTGATTTTTGCAGGCAGGGATGATGAAACGTACCGTTAAAATTCTGCTTCTGTTAGCGCTTTCCAGTGCATTACTTTCCGGCTGTAACACCACCCGTGGGATGGGACAAGATATCCAGGATCTCGGTCATATCATTTCTCACGCCGCTAGCTAAGTTCGTCTAATTTTCCTAAAAATGCTTCCTTTTCCGTCAACCGGCGGGATCTTGTCTATTCTTAAGTTGCTATACACAAAACAACTTTGGCTATAAAAGGAAGATATTATGGTTAAGAAAACAATTGCAGCGATCTTTTCAGTCCTGGTACTTTCTTCAGTGTTAACTGCCTGTAATACCACGCGTGGCGTCGGTCAGGACATTTCTGAAGGTGGTAGCGCAATCTCTGGTGCGGCAACCAAAGCTCAGCAGTAATTAACATACGGTACGAGACCAGCGGGTTTCGTACCGTCAGCTTTCTGATTCCTGCAGGGATAAGAACGGAGAAAAACGCGTATCCATATGCAATTTCATGCGGATATTGCGTTTATAGGTATACACCGTTTTTCCGTTGATACTCAGGTTAGCGGCAATTTTTTGATTGCTCGCACCGTCCATCCACAATGTCAGCACTTTCTCTTCCTGTCGGGTCAGCAAGGGGGCCGCCGCCGTTGGCCTGTCAGCGCTGGCGCGTGAGATTAATGCGTTATTGATCGTCGTTGCCACTTCTTCGAGACTGGCGTTTTTCAACAGCGACGACCACACCGGGAACTGTCCGAGCCAGTCGGTCATGCCGCGGTCCTCTCCCGATTGCAGCAAAATAAACGGTAATCGTTCACTGGCGCTCAGCAACGATGAGAGCTGCTGAAAATGATGAATATCCTGCCTGAAGCCGTAAAGATCGGCGATAACCAGCGTGGGTTTCCATTGCAGAATGTGCTCCCTGGCAAGGAACAGATTATTTAACCCGGTCACAACGTAGTGTCCCGGGAACAAACCGGAATGATTGAGCCATGCTTCAAACCCTGTGCGGGTGAAGTGACAACGGTCAATCAAGAGAATTTTGAACATATTTTATTCGCAGTCGGCTAGTGGTTTGGCTTCCTGCCATCAGAAAGCACATCATCATAGAGAAGTCGGATGAGTGCTAAATGCCGGAACTACGCGCCATACTGCGGCTATTTCTTGCCTTAACATGTTCAGCAAAAAATGATTGAAAAAAAATAGCACGCTAACCACAATATGGGACGTAATCTCTGCCTTACGGGACGACCCGTAAGCGTTTCTTTCACCGGGGACGGCCCCAACTTGTATTAAGTTAAGGAGCCTGAAATGTCCTGGATAATTCTTTTTATTGCTGGCCTGCTCGAAGTGGTATGGGCAATTGGTCTCAAGTACACCCACGGATTTACCCGCCTGACGCCCAGCGTCATAACCGTCACCGCGATGATCGTGAGTATTGTCCTGTTATCCTGGGCGATGCGCTCGCTGCCTGTGGGAACGGCTTACGCCGTCTGGACGGGCATTGGTGCGGTTGGGGCCGCCATCACCGGCATTCTGCTGCTGGGAGAGTCAGCGAGTCTGGCGCGTATCGCCAGCCTCGCCTTGATTGTGGCAGGGATCGTTGGGCTGAAGCTCAGTACCCATTAATGGGGTTGTTTTACCCAGATAAGTTTTGATACATCAAACCCTTGCCGGGTCGCGACGTCCAGCATCTGCTGTTTCATTTCTGACGAAATAGTTGGCGTGCGGGAAAGTATCCACAGATAGTCGCGATCCGGCCCGCAGACCAGCGCGTGACGGTACTCTCTGTCGAGCGCGATCACGTTATAGCCGCCATAAAACGGGCCGAAGAAAGAGACTTTGAGCGCGGCCCGTCGCGGGTCGCCCGTGAAGTACGCTTTCCCAATCGACTGCTGCCACATCTCCCGATCGGGATTATAGCCCCGGTTGATCACCTGAATACCGCCATCATCCATCGGGCTGTAATTCGCAGTGACCTTCTCTAAGCCCTGCTCAAACCGATGGTCGAGGCGCGCGATTTCATACCATGTTCCAAGGAAGCGTTGTGCATCAAAAGGCGAGACGACGGTAACGCCTGGAGGTGGGGTAGGAGAACTGCAGGCAACCACTAAAAACGCGGCTGTCACCGCGGCGATAACAGGCAGAATGCGCATAGGAGTTTCCTTACTGTTTTTTGTTAAGTGTAGATGACGGCAAGGAAAATGTGGTTTTTGTGCGGTGTGTTTCGCCGGGTAAGCGTAGCGCCACCCGGCTATGTTTTACTGCAGCGCGTCGAGGATACGGTATGCCGCCTCAACGCGGGCAGGGTTCGGATAGCTTTTATTCGCCAGCATCACAATGCCGAGCTGCTTTTCAGGAATAAATGCCACGTAGCTGCCAAACCCGCCGGTAGAGCCTGTTTTATGGACCCAGGATGCGTTGACCGGGGGCGCCGGTGGATTCACTTCTCTCGCAGGCAGCGGTGCCAGTGCCGCCTTATTGTCGCTACCTTCAACCACGGTTTTGGCATCGACCGGCCAGTTAAGCATTTCCCAGCCCAACCCCTGATACATGGCCCCCACGCGCCAGTAGCGAGACTGCGCCAGGGAAATGCCTTTCCTGAGTGAATTATCCTGAAGGGAGTCCGGCTTCATGTTGACCATCACCCAGCTTGCCATATCCTGCACGTTGGTTTTTACGCCATAGGCTTCAGCGTCCAGCATTCCTGGCGAAACGTGTACCGCCTTACCGTCGCGGTATCCCCAGGCGTAATACGCCTCTTCCGCTTTGGGAACGTTAATCCAGGTATGGTCCAGCTTGAGCGGCTTAAAGAGCCGCGTCGTTATGGCCTGCTCATAGCTCATGCCGGAAGGTTTGACCGCCAGCGTGCCAAAAAGACCGATGCTGGCGTTGGCGTAAAGACGCGTGGTGCCCGGCTTCCACTGCGGCTGCCAGTTTTGATAAAAGCGCAGCAGAGAGGCGTTATCCGTGACCTCATCCGGTACCTGTAACGGCAAACCTCCTGCGGTATAGGTTGCCAGATCCAGCATGCGGATCCCCTGCCACTGCTTGCCTGTCAGCTCAGGCCAGTATTTTGTCACCGGATCGCCCAGCGATATTTCACCGCGAGCAATGGCATCGCCACCGAGTACGCCGGTGAAGGTTTTACTTATAGAACCCAGTTCGAACAAGGTTTGTGGGGTGACAGGTTTGTTCGCCGCAACATCGGCTTTACCAAAGGTAAAGTAGTGCGGCTGACCCTCATAAATCACCGCCACCGCCATACCCGGAATGGCCTGCGCTTTCATCAGCGGCGTAACGGTCCGTTCCACCACCTCAGCCAGCTGTTTTTCTGACATCGGGGTAGCCAATACCGAGCAGGAGGTGCTGAGCAGCAGGGCGCAGCAAAGGGATTTAGTCATCATCATTTATCTTCCGTAATAGCAGTTCAAGGGAGTGTCCGGGCCCGTCAGACCGCTGTAGTCTGTTGGATTTGACTATGGCTGACAAACGGTTAAATTTAGCATTAGCTGTTAATTTTTCTAACGGACGAGACCATGACGCGCAGCTATCTCCCTCTAAATTCCCTGCGGGCGTTTGAAGCAGCCGCCAGGCATCTCAGTTTTACTCATGCCGCTATCGAGCTGAATGTCACCCATTCCGCGATTAGCCAGCACGTCAAGGCGCTGGAGCAGCACCTTAATTGCCAGCTGTTTGTCCGCGTTTCGCGAGGGCTGATGTTGACCACCGAAGGTGAGAATTTGCTGCCTGTGCTGAATGACTCCTTCGATCGCATCGCCGGCATGCTGGATCGTTTTGCCAGCCAGCGCGCTCAGGAGAAGCTCAAAATAGGTGTGGTAGGGACTTTTGCCACGGGTGTTTTATTCTCGCTGCTCGCGGACTTTCGCCGCTGCTATCCGCATATTGATCTTCAGCTTTCCACACATAACAATCGCGTCGATCCGGCGGCTGAAGGGCTTGATTACACCATTCGCTACGGTGGCGGCGCGTGGCATGGAACCGATGCTGAATTCCTTTGCCCCGCGCCGCTGTCTGCGCTCTGTACACCCGACATTGCCTCAGTTCTCAAAAGCCCGGCAGATATCCTGAAGTTTACCCTGCTGCGCTCCTACCGGCGCGACGAGTGGGCTGCGTGGATGCAGGCAGCGGGCGAACACTCTCCCTCGCCGACGCACCGGGTGATGGTGTTTGATTCGTCCGTGACCATGCTGGAAGCCGCGCAGGCAGGCGTAGGGATTGCCATTGCGCCTGTCGACATGTTTACCCATTTACTCAGCAGCGAGCGCATCGTGCAGCCGTTTGCCACGCAGATTGACCTCGGCAGCTACTGGCTGACAAGACTACAGTCACGGACAGAAACGCCCGCAATGCGCGAATTTGCCCAGTGGCTGGTGGGGAAGATGCAGAAATAAAAGGCCCGCCGGATGGCGGGCCAGAAGCGTCAGATGGTGACCACGGCAATCAGCGTCACCACGGTCAGGATGGTCGCCAGACCGTAGAACACCCATTTACCGCTCGGTACATGAATTTTCAGGTCATGCATCGCATGGTGAATACGGTGCAGGCCACACCACAGCGGCAGGACGATCATCAGGAAGATGAACACGCGGCCGATAAAGCTGCTCGCGAACGCCAGTACGCGTTCGTAGCTCAGCGCATCGCCCGGGAACAGCCCCAGTGGCAGCATAATGCCGACCAGCAGGATGATGACGGGGGCGATGATGGCACTCCACATGCCGCCTGCGCCAAACAGGCCCCAGAAGACCGGCTCGTCAGAACGTTTTGGATTTGGATTGATCACAGGTGTCTCCTTACCAGAACAATGCGACAAACAGAATGACCACAGTGACCAAAATCGTCACTGCCCAGAGCCCTTTAATCACCGGCTCTGGCCCCATTTTCTCGTCTTTTACGATGATGTTCGCCGCTTTTGGCGCGAGCTCAAACCAGGTTTTGGTGTGAAGCAGCGCGGCCGCGAGCACGATCAGGTTCAGAACAACAATGATCGGGTTTTGCAGGAAACCGACAAAGCTGGCCCAGGCTTCCGGGCCATGTTTGAGGGCAAAAACGCCGTACATCAGCTCAAGGCTGAACCAGACCGCCGGTACCGCCGTGCCTTCACGCAGCATGTAGAAGCGATAAAACGGCAGGTTTTTCCACCAGGTGGACGGCACAGGCCGCACATAGGCTTTGCGTTTAGTCGTCATCATGCACTCCTTAGCGTGGTTTCAGGGTAGCGATAAGAAAGTCTTTCGAGCTTTCCACTTTACCCTGCTGAATTGCGGCGGCCGGGTCGACGTGCTTCGGACAAACTTCGGAGCAATAACCCACAAAGGTACAGCTCCAGACGCCGTTCTGGCTGTTAAGCTGCGCCATACGTTCTTTTTTACCGTGGTCGCGGCTGTCTTCGTTATAGCGGTGCGCCAGGGTAATGGCGGCCGGGCCGATGAACTCCTTGTTCAGGCCAAACTGTGGACAGGCTGCGTAGCACAGGCCGCAGTTGATGCAGCCGGAGAACTGATGGTATTTCGCCATCTGCGCCGGCGTCTGGGTATTCGGCCCCTGATCCGGCGTGCGCGGATTACCAATGATGTACGGCTTAATGGCTTCCAGGCTTTCGATAAAGTGGGTCATATCGACCACCAGATCGCGTTCAATCGGGAAGTTGCCCAGCGCTTCGACCTTAATGCCTTTGGTGTACTCGCGCAGGAAGGTCTTACAGGCCAGCTTCGGCACCTTGTTGACCATCATGCCGCAGGAGCCGCAGATTGCCATGCGGCAGGACCAGCGATAGCTCAGGTCTGGCGCCAGGTTGTCTTTGATATAGCCGAGCGCATCCAGCAGGGAGGTTTGCTCGTCATAAGGGACTTCATAGAAAGCGCTGTGCGGTGCGGCGTCCACTTCCGGATTGTAGCGCACCACTTCAACTTTCATTTTTTGCATCTCAGCCATTCGCCTTCTCCTTCTTCTCGGCGGCTTCTGCTTCTGCACCGTACACGCGTTTAGCCGGCGGCAGCGTGGTGATTTTCACGTCGCTGTAGTCCAGACGTGTGGTGCCATCTGCATCGCGCCAGGCGAGAGTGTGTTTCAGGAAATTGACGTCGTCACGTTCGGTACAGCCTTCGTCCAGACGCTGGTGGGCCCCACGCGACTCTTTACGCGCCAGCGCAGAGTGCGCCATACATTCCGCGACGTTCAGACCGTGGCCCAGCTCGATGGTGTAGAGCAGGTCGGTATTGAATACGCTTGAGGTATCGGTGATGCGCACGCGCTTGAAGCGCTCCTGCAGTTCCGCCAGCTTGTCGACGGTTTTTTGCATTAGCTCTGGCGTACGGTAAATACCGCAGCCTTCTTCCATCGACAGGCCCATCTCGTCGCGGATCTTAGACCAGTTCTCGTTACCCTCCTGGTTCACCAGATCTTTCAGGCGTTTTTCAACGTCTGCGACCTGCGCATCCAGCGCGGCACCGTTGGCTTCGCCTGCTGTAGCCGCCCGCTCCATCGCGCGCTCACCCGCCATGCGGCCAAAGACGACCAGCTCTGCCAGCGAGTTAGACCCGAGACGGTTGGCGCCGTGCAGACCCACGGAGGAACACTCGCCGACGGCGAACAGGCCTTTAATTCGGGTTTCGCACTGCTGGTCGGTTTCGATCCCGCCCATGGTGTAGTGCGCGGTTGGACGCACCGGAATCGGCTCTTTCACCGGGTCGACGCCGACGTAGGCTTTCGCCAGCTCGCAGATGAACGGCAGACGTTCCAGCAGTTTCTTCTCACCAAGGTGACGCAGGTCGAGATAGACCACATCGCCGCGCGGCGTGGAGATGGTGTTGCCTTTGCGCCACTCGTGCCAGAAAGCCTGAGAGACTTTGTCGCGCGGGCCGAGTTCCATGTATTTGTTCTTCGGCTCGCCGAGCGGGGTTTCCGGGCCCATGCCGTAATCCTGCAGATAGCGGTAGCCGTTTTTATTGACCAGAATACCGCCTTCACCGCGGCAGCCTTCCGTCATCAGAATGCCGGAGCCCGGCAGACCGGTTGGGTGATACTGCACGAACTCCATATCGCGCAGCGGTACGCCGTGGCCGAGCGCCATGCCCATGCCGTCACCGGTGACGATGCCGCCGTTGGTGTTGTAGCGATAAACGCGACCCGCCCCGCCCGTCGCCATCACTACGGCGTTGGCGCGGATCTGGACGAGCGTGCCTTCCATCATGTTCATCGCCACCAGGCCACGCGCCTGCCCGTCATCAACCAGAATGTCGAGGACGAAATGTTCATCGAAGCGCTGGATTTGTGGGAACTGAAGGGAGGTCTGGAAGAGGGTGTGCAGCATGTGGAAGCCGGTTTTATCGGCGGCGAACCAGGTGCGTTCAATCTTCATTCCGCCAAAGCGGCGAACGTTGACGCTGCCGTCCGGACGGCGGCTCCACGGACATCCCCACTGTTCAAGCTGGGTCATTTCCGTGGGACAATGATGCACAAAGTAGTCAACGACATCCTGTTCGCAAAGCCAATCGCCCCCTGCAACCGTGTCGTGGAAATGGTATTCAAAGCTGTCATGATCCTGCGCAACGGCGGCGGACCCTCCTTCTGCTGCCACTGTGTGACTACGCATTGGATAGACTTTTGAAATCAATGCGATTTTAGCGTTGGGATTAGCTTGTGCTGCAGCAATCGCAGCACGTAATCCAGCCCCGCCAGCGCCTATTACGGCAAGATCGGCTTGAAAAGTTTGCACGACATTCCTCCAGATTTTTGTTATTTCGCAACGCGACAAACTAAAGGTAGTTCACCCGTCCAAAAGGACGATTGCGAAAGCGTTTCCACTGCTCCTTTATGGGTAAAACAGTATAACCGTGTAGATGTCAGGGAAATTTGACGTGTTCGATTTTTTTGCTGTTCTGTACGGCGATTTATCATGAAGATTGATGAAATACGTCACGAAAAAGTTCACCTAAATGAAATGCGCTTTTTTACTGCGCAAAATTTGTCTCTGTCCCTGCTAACGAGTAGACTTCGTGCCCTTGTCTGAAATCGGAGAACAACTCATGAGCGAAACGGCCACCTGGCAGCCGAGCGCATCCATCCCTAATCTGTTAAAACGCGCTGCAATTATGGCGGAGATCCGCCGTTTCTTTGCCGACCGCGGAGTCCTGGAGGTGGAAACGCCGTGCATGAGTCAGGCAACGGTAACGGATATTCATCTGGTGCCGTTTGAAACCCGTTTTGTTGGCCCCGGCCACTCTCAGGGCATGAATTTGTATCTGATGACCAGCCCGGAATACCACATGAAACGCCTGCTGGCGGCGGGGTGTGGCCCGGTGTATCAGCTGTGCCGCAGCTTCCGTAATGAAGAGATGGGTCGTCACCACAACCCGGAATTCACCATGCTGGAGTGGTACCGCCCGCATTATGATATGTACCGCCTGATGAATGAGGTGGACGATCTGCTGCAGCAGGTCCTGGAATGCTCGGAAGCCGAAACGCTCTCCTATCAGCAGGCTTTCCAGCGCCATCTGGAAATCGATCCGCTGTCGGCGGACAAAACCCAGCTGCGCGAAGTGGCGGCAAAACTGGATCTCAGCAACGTGGCGGATACCGAAGAGGATCGCGACACGCTGCTGCAGCTGCTGTTCACCTTCGGCGTAGAACCACAGATTGGCAAGGATCGTCCGACCTTTGTCTATCACTTCCCGGCAAGCCAGGCGTCGCTGGCGCAGATCAGTACCGAAGATCATCGTGTCGCAGAGCGTTTTGAGGTCTATTACAAAGGCATCGAGCTGGCGAACGGCTTCCACGAACTGACGGATGCCCGCGAGCAGCAGCAGCGCTTCGAGCAGGATAACCGCAAGCGCGCCGCGCGCGGTCTGCCGCAGCAGCCTATTGATGTGAATTTGCTTGAAGCATTAAAAGCTGGTCTGCCGGATTGCTCCGGCGTGGCGCTGGGTGTTGACCGTCTGGTGATGCTGGCCCTGGGGGCAGAACAGCTTGGCGATGTGATTGCGTTTACCGTAGATCGCGCCTGACGGCAGTTTACCCTCTCCCGCGGGAGAGGGTTGCACCGCTTACCTTACAAACTTCCCGCCGGGCGCGTACGCGCCGCTGACGTCAGCGTTCTTCCCGTTTTACGCCCGTCCAGGCTTTCCAGGCGCATCTGGAACGGTGGGAACGGCATATCAATACCGTGCTCGCGGAAGCCCGCCAGAATCAGCTGGTGGATCTCATGGCGCAGCGGCATACGGTGTCCCATTTCGGCGGCATAAATACGCAGCTCGAAAATCTGGATCCCCTGCTGTAAATCCACAAGGAATACTTCCGGCGCCGGGTTGTCGATTACCAGCGAGCAGCGCTCAGCGGCAGTGTAGAGGATCTGGGTGACCTCTTCGCTGTTGGCGTCCGACGGCGCCGGTACCGTCAGCACCACGCGGGTAACGGAGTCTGACAGCGACCAGTTGATGAACTGCTCGGTGATAAACGCCTTGTTTGGCACGATGATCTCTTTCCGATCCCAGTCGCTGATCGTCGTCGCACGGGTGTTGATCTTCGTGATGCTGCCGGTCAGATCGCGAATCGTTACGGTATCGCCAATGCGGATCGGTTTTTCGAACAGAATGATCAGGCCGGAGATGAAGTTAGCGAAAATCTCCTGTAAACCAAAACCTAACCCTACACCAAGGGCCGCCACCAGCCACTGCAGCTTCGACCACTCAATACCGATCATCGAGAAGCCAACCAGCCCGCCAAACAGCATGATCAGATATTTGGTAATGGTCGTAATCGCATAGCCCGTCCCCGGCGTTAAATCCAGATGCTGCAGCAGCGCCAGCTCCAGCAGCGCCGGGAAGTTGCGCACCAGCTGAGTGGTGATGATTAGCACCAGAATGGCAATCAGCACCGCCCCTAAAGTTATCGGCTCCAGGCTTTCAACGCCCTGCACCGTAGACGTCACGTCCCAGAGAGAGATGTTCTCCAGGAAGCCAAATGCGGAGTGGATCTCTGACCACAGGAAGATGACCGAGAGGAGGGCAATCAGCATCAGTATGGAACGAACCAGGCGCAGGGACTGGGTACTGATGGCATCCAGATCCAGTTCGACCTCGTCCGCTTCCGTTGTGCCTTCCGTACTGTTGACGTGGTTTGGCTCTTCCTCACCCCGCGCGCGCTGGGCGAGGATCTCCGCCCGACGATGCTTGGCTCGGTCAAAGGCCAGACGGCGGCGCTGGATCAGCATCCAGCGGCGGATCACGTGGTACACCACCAGCAGCAGGAACCAGATGGCCACCGAGGTTTCCAGCCGCGCCAGCAGCGCCTTCGAGGTTGCCAGATAGCCCACAGCGGCTGCCAGCATCGCAAACAGCGGCGCGCTAAGCAGCAGGTTCCAGAGCAGCCGGTTGAACATGTTTTCGCCGCTGCCGGATTTATCGACATAGAGCGGAATACCCGCGCGTTTCAGGCTGAGCGTAACGATGGCCAGCGCCCCGCATATCAGCATAAAGCAGAGGCGCCCCAGCGAGCCTGAGAACTCCCGGTCGTTGAGATTATCGAACATGATCAGCGCCATAATCAGCGGCACAATCAGCCCGATGCTCATCAGGTAGTAACGCATAGCGCGCGCAACGCGATTACGCGGCCAGCCAAAGTGGGTGATAAACAGGCCATTGGGGCGCGCGAAGGTGGCGCAAATCATGACCACCCACAGCAGCGGCACCGTGGCGGTGACGCCATCGCCAATCGCGACCGCGAGCGGATAGGGCCAGGCTTCCCGCAGGCCATACCCCAGCGTCATCCACAGCACCGGCAGCGGGGAGGCGACAAGAATCGACCAGAATACGGTGCGCAACGTTAGCCAGAAGTGATCCTGGGTGACTTTCCCGACCCTGGAGCTGGAACGCTCCAGGAAGCGGGTGAAATGTCTGCGCGAGTAAATGCTGAAGCCGACCAGAATCAACGCCCCGAGCAGCGGGAAAATGGTCTCTTTGCTGGTAAACATCATCACGCTGGCCTGTCCCAGCTGGCTGACGGTGTCCAGCGAAATCAGGCGGCGCAGGTCCTGGACAATCTCAATCGGCCACGAGAATGTCATCGGACGCACGTCGGACGTCCAGAAGAGATAACGGTGCGTAGCCTCGTTCACCTCTTTCAGCGCATCTTCCAGCTGGCTGTTGGAGACTTTTAGCTTAGTCAGCTCCAGAATCAGCGTATCCCCGCCCTGGAGCAGAGAGTTCAGCAGTTCACGCTGGGTACGCAGCTGGGCTTCCAGAATACGGTTTTGCTCGCTGGTCAGGGGCTGTCCGTCAGCCTGACGGATCTGGCGGATTTGCGGCTGTTTATTGAGAAGATCTTCAAAGTGCAGGCGCTGAACGCGCAGCTGGGCCATCTCGGTATCCAGCTGCTGCGGCTTCGGCATTTCCGGCAGGCGCGCGACCTGGGCGCGTAACGCTTCGCCGAGAAGGTTTGATGACCCGAGCCACTGGGACTGCTCGCGCAGGGTGTTGAGCGCCTGGCGAACCTGAAGGGTTTGATTGGTCGCCTGACGCTGCTGGGATGCAACAAGATCCATGCGCTGCGCCTGCTGATTCAGCGCGGCAGAAAGCTCGCGGTTGACCCTGAATTGTTCGTTGATACCGGCAGGCAGGTTTTCGCTGTTTTCCGCCAGCAGCTCGGTACTTTCCAGCGCGCGCTCCGCTTCACGCTGGCGCTGGCTGTTGAGCTGATTGCGCAGGGCCTGGAGATACGCATCCAGCTGCTCGCTCTGCTTCTGAGCGAGTTCAGAGCGCATCCGCGACAGCTCCTGGCGGTTATTGGCTGAAAGCTGCGCCAGCTCCAGCTCATCGACAAGGGCCTTCAGGCGAGCAGATTCTGCCTGCAGGCCCAGATTTTGGGCCTGAGCCTGTGGCGTATTGCCGCTTTGCGTACCCACGCGACGCTCAACTTCATTAAGCTGACGGCGGGCGTCGGTTTGCTGTTGCGGAAGCTGGCTGAGGGAGTCGGCAATTTCACGCGCTCGCTCCTGCTCCTGCTGGGCAAGGCGGCTCTTTTCCAGAAGCTGGCTGCTGACCTGCAGGATCTCCTGGTTCAGAGCGTCCGAGGTCATGCCTGCGGGCACATCGCGCGGTTCGTCACGCAGATTATTGAGCTGCGCGCGCAGCGTCTGCGAGAGTTTGGGGAAGTTGTCGATAACCTGCTGATACTGCTGAGCGCGCTCAAGAGAGCCTTTCCGCTCCTCAAGCGCATTCAGGGCAGACTGGAGCGACTCGACGGTCTCTGGCTGAGCGGGTTTGGCCGCTTTTGCCTGCTCCAGTTCCTGGGTTATCTGTTTGGCGTCGGGGGCTGTCGCTGCGTACGCCCCCATGCTGAGGCACCAGGCCATCAGTAGAACGATAATCGGGCGCACGTCAGCGATCCTTCTGTTGTTAGCCTTCGTCTTTTTTGTCGTCAACCAGCGGGCTGGCGTCGTGCTCGGCGTTGATCTCTTCCTGCGGCAGCGGAGCAGGTTCTGCATCCGGCGTCACGAAGGTTTCGGTAGAGACCGCCAGCGGCTGGCCCAGCTTGGTGACCGACAGGCTTTCGAGCTGTTCAGCCAGCTTCACTTTGCCCGGCGCAAACAGGTTGATTACGGTGGAGCCCAGCTTGAAGCGACCCATCTCCTGACCTTTCAGCAGGGCCACAGAGCCTTCCGCTTCACCGGCAGGCCAGGTCCAGCGTTTGATCACGCCTTCGCGCGGTGGGGTGATGGTGCCGGCCCAGACGGTTTCGATGCTGCCTACGATGGTTGCACCCACCAGAATCTGTGCCATAGGGCCAAATTCAGTATCGAACAGACAGATGACGCGTTCGTTACGGGCAAACAGGTTCGGCACGTTCTGCGCGGTCAGGTGGTTTACGGAGAACAGGTCGCCCGGGACGTAAATCATTTCACGCAGGATACCGTTACACGGCATATGCACGCGATGGTAGTCGCGCGGTGACAGATAGGTGGTGGCAAACGTACCGTTGCGGAACAGATCCGCCATCAGGTAGTTACCCGCCAGCAACGCTTCCAGACTGTAGTTATGGCCCTTCGCTTGCAGGATTTTGTCGTCTTCGATGTTACCCAACTGGCTGATCACGCCGTCTGCCGGCATCACCAGGACGTTAGGATCGGTGTTCAGCGGGCGCACTTCGTCACGCAGCGGGCGCACGAAGAACTCGTTGAAGGTACGGTAGCTGGCGGTATCCGGCTTTTGCGCCTCTTTCATGTCGACCTTGTAATATTTTACGAAAAGGTCGATGACCAGTTTGGTCAGCCAGCCCGCGCGTTTGCTTGCGCCCCAGCCCGCCAGGCGAGTGAGCCACAGTTTTGGCAGAATGTATTGAAGCGAAAGTTTAAATGCGTTTAACAAGGTAGCCTCCAGGCCATTGTTTTGTCGTTCCTGATCCGGCGTCAAGCCGCCGGAACCTGAAAAAAGGGGACGATTTTAGCGATGCTTAGCTTAGTTGTCAGTTATCAGAATCAGAAAAGTTTTTACGCGTTTTTACGTCTTCCATGCTCTCAAGAATGCGATGGTAATTCTCGAAGCGGGTTTCCGCGATCTCGCCTTTCTCAACCGCTTCACGGATAGCGCAGCCAGGGTCGTTATCGTGTTTACAGTCGCGGTATTTACAAGCGCCTAAATAATCATGGAATTCGACAAATCCGTTAAAGATTTGTTCCGGCTCAAGGTGCCACAAACCGAACTCACGCACCCCTGGGGAGTCAATCACGTCGCCGCCGTGCGGGAAATGATACAGACGCGAGGCGGTGGTGGTGTGCTGGCCCAGACCCGAGACGTTGGACACATCGTTAGTCAGGATCTCTTGCTGGAGGCCAAGCAGGTTGTTCAGCAGGCTTGATTTACCCACGCCGGACTGGCCCGCAAAGATGCTGATACGGTCGGTCAGCGCCTCTTCTAACGGTTTCAGGCCATCTTTGGTGTGGCTGGAGACCATCAGGACGCGATAACCAATCTTGCGGTAGATATCCATCTGCTCATTCACGAAGGCCATGCCGTCGCCATCCAGCAGATCGATTTTGTTCAACACGATAATGGGTTCCACCTGCAGCGTTTCACAGGCGACAAGGTATCGGTCGATAATATTGAGTGAAAGCTCAGGTAAAATCGCCGAGACAATGACGATCTGGTTAATGTTAGCGGCAATCGGTTTTACGCCATCGTAGAAATCCGGGCGGGTGAGTACCGACGTGCGTTCATGCACGGCTTCAACGATGCCCTTAACCGTGACACCTTCAGCGGCCTCTTTACCCGGACGCCAGACCACGCGATCGCCGGTAACCAGTGAACGGATGGTGCGACGGATATTGCAACGGTGAATATCTCCGTCGGCGGATTCGACATCGGCATGCATACCGAAACGGCTGATGACTACGCCTTCTGTCGCTTCACCAAACAGGTTGTCGTCATAATCCGGCTTCTCCGAAGTGGTTTTAAGACGGCGCTGGTGGTTGGCGTTTACGCGGCGCTGCTGCCCTTTGGAGAGTTTATTTTTACTCAATCGCGCTGGCTCCTGGTCGCCCGTAAGGGGCAAAACCTCTATGATACACTCTAATTAATACTAGTTAACCTGCTACTGCCGGTTATGCGAGAAGGGTGGAAAATAACATGAGCGCGGATGAAAACAACCTGATTTGGATCGATCTCGAAATGACCGGGCTGGATCCCGAGCGCGATCGCATCATTGAAATTGCAACGCTGGTGACGGACGCCAACCTGAATATCCTGGCTGAAGGGCCAACAATTGCGGTGCATCAGTCCGACGACCAGCTGGCTTTGATGGATGAATGGAACGTGCGCACCCACACCGGCAGTGGCCTGGTGGAGCGCGTGAAGGCGAGCACGTTCGGCGATCGCGAGGCGGAGCTGGCGACGCTTGAGTTCCTGAAACAGTGGGTTCCGGCAGGCAAATCGCCTATCTGTGGGAATAGCATCGGCCAGGATCGCCGTTTCTTGTTTAAGTACATGCCGGAGCTGGAGTCATATTTCCACTACCGCTATCTGGATGTCAGCACCCTGAAAGAACTGGCGCGTCGCTGGAAGCCTGAAATCCTCGACGGCTTTAAAAAGCAGGGGACCCACCAGGCGATGGACGATATCCGAGAGTCCGTGGCGGAGCTTTCCTACTACCGTGAAAACTTTATTAAGCTGTGATTTTGCGATCCGGCACCTTGCGTGGCCGGGTTTTTGTCGTTAAATTGTTCAGCTTGCCGATTAATTAAGCATTTGAACTTAATTTCGAAAAAATCGCTTTAAGGGGGGTTGCAGCTAAAAGGATTTCTCGTATAATGCGCCTCCCGTAACGACAGAGAATTACACGTTACGACAGCTACAAAAGCAGTACAGATTTGCGGGAATAGCTCAGTTGGTAGAGCACGACCTTGCCAAGGTCGGGGTCGCGAGTTCGAGTCTCGTTTCCCGCTCCAAAATTTGAAAGTGCTTCCATGGCACAGACCACCCAAGCGGGAATAGCTCAGTTGGTAGAGCACGACCTTGCCAAGGTCGGGGTCGCGAGTTCGAGTCTCGTTTCCCGCTCCAAATTCTTATTCATCTCTAAAATATCCACAGCGAAAAGATTCGTTGGGGACGTTTTCTGTTGTCTCTGAAATACTCTTGTAAACAGAGTTATCCACAGAAACTGCGCTTAACCGGAACAGAGTTAAAACTTAGCAGGGTGAATAGTATCTTTATAATTTATTGTATTTGCTAAAGAAAATTTGATTTCAAAATGTTATTGAGATCACTTGACCTCTTCTCCAGCCCAGATGGCGCTTGAGTTTGTAATTTTATTCACAGGCTGTGAATAGTTCAGGCATCCCGCGGAAGCCCTTTTTCAATCACCCTCACCAGACGCTGTTTCTTCGGTAGCTGTACCTCGATCGTGCAGGCATTACGCTTCTCTATTTGCTGCGCAATCGCCCATTCTATGTGCTCATCAAGAAGTGGGTGCTCACCTCTACGGCTTTCAAGCGCCCGAATATTGGCTTCATCCCACGGGGCATTACCCAGCGCGACGGCAACATTACGCAGCCAGCGCAGATGACCGATACGGCGAATGGCCGAACCTTCCGTCACTTTCAGGAACCAGGCTTCGGTCCAGGCGAACAGCTCAACGAGCTGAGGCGCATGCAGGGCCTTACGCGGGCTGAAATCTTCTTCGTCCGTGAGCTGCGAATAGCGGTTCCACGGGCAGATCAGCTGGCAGTCGTCGCAGCCGTAGATACGGTTGCCGATAAGCGGTCGAAATTCCTCTGGAATGGCCCCTTCCAGTTCGATAGTGAGGTAGGAGATGCAGCGGCGCGCATCAACGGTGTAAGGCTCAACGATGGCACCCGTCGGGCAGATGGTCATGCAGGCCACGCAGCGGCCGCAGCCTTCCTCTACCGGGCCGTCTACCGGCAGCGGTAAATCAATCAGCAGTTCACCCAGGAAGAAGAACGAACCGGCGTCGCGGCTGAGGATAAGTGAGTGCTTACCTGTCCAGCCAAGCCCGGCTTTTTCGGCGATCGGGCGCTCAAGAATAGGCGCAGAATCGACAAAGGGTCTAAAATTCAGCGAAACACAGTGCTGCTGAATAGTTTCCCCGAGTTTTTTTAAACGGTTACGCAAGAGCTTATGGTAATCACGTCCCAGGGCGTACCGGCTGACGTAACCCAGAGAGGGATTTTTTAGCGTGCGCGCAAAGGCTGCGTTGGCGGGCAGATAGTTCATGCGCACGCTGATGACGCGTAATGTGCCCGGCAAAAGCTCGTGAGGGCGGGCGCGCATCATGCCATGACGCGCCATCCACTCCATTTCGCCGTGGTATTGTTTGTCCAGCCAGGCCTGCAGTTTTGGCTCGCTGGCGGAGAGGTCGGTATCGGTAATGCCCACCTTCTGGAAGCCAAGCTCAGCACCCCACTGTTTTATTTTTTGCGCTAATTCATTGAGATCGAGGGGCTGTGACATGACGGACCATACGGTGAAGAAAAACCCCGCAAGTATACCACATTCCATCTGGCATGCGGATGACCTCCGGCGCGCCGAAAAAGAGGCCGCAGACAGCCTCGGGATTACCCTTTATGAACTGATGCTGCGTGCGGGTGAGGCGGCGTTTAACGTTGCCCGCAGCGCGTACCCTCATGCCGCACACTGGCTGATTCTGTGCGGTCACGGCAATAACGGCGGCGACGGCTACGTTGTCGCCCGTTTGGCGGTTGCGGCAGGTATCCGCGTGACGTTGCTGGCCCTGGAGAGTGATAAACCGCTGCCGGAAGAGGCCAGCGCGGCGCGGGAGGCGTGGCTTAACGCAGGCGGTGTGATTCATGCGCCTGATATCGTCTGGCCGGAAGAGGTGGATCTGATTGTTGACGGTCTGTTGGGTACCGGGCTACGCAGTGCGCCTCGCGATAACATTGCCGCCCTTATTGAACATGCTAACAGACATTCCGCGCCGGTAGTTGCCCTGGATATTCCCTCTGGCCTGATTGCACAAACCGGCGCGACGCCGGGAGCGGTCATTGAGGCTGCACATACGGTGACCTTCATCGCCCTCAAGCCGGGGCTACTGACCGGTAAAGCACGAGACGTCGTTGGCGTTTTGCACCACCATGCGCTGGGGCTGGAGAGCTGGCTGTCCGGGCAGGAAACGCACCTGGCGCGTTTTGATGCATCGCAGCTTGCAGTGTGGCTCCCGCCGCGCCGACCAACGTCCCATAAGGGCGATCACGGCAGGCTGGTGATTATTGGCGGCGATCATGGTACGGCAGGTGCGATTCGCATGACCGGCGAAGCGGCTCTGCGCTGCGGTGCCGGATTAGTGCGAGTACTCACTCGCATTGAGAATATAGCGCCGATCGTTACAGCCCGACCGGAGCTGATGGTCCATGAGCTTACGCCTCAGTCGCTTGAAGAAAGCCTGGAATGGGCGGACGTGGTGGCGATCGGCCCCGGCCTTGGGCAGCAGGCATGGGGTAAACAGGCCCTGCAAAAGGTCGAGAATTTTCGTAAACCGATGCTGTGGGATGCCGACGCGCTTAACCTTCTGGCAATAAACCCCGATAAGCGTCACAATCGCATTCTGACGCCACACCCCGGCGAAGCCGCGCGCCTGCTTAACTGCAGCGTGGCAGAAATTGAAAGCGATCGCTTACTTTCTGCTCAGCGTCTGGTAAAACGTTACGGAGGTGTTGCTGTTTTGAAAGGGGCAGGAACCGTTGTCGCCAGTGACGAGACGCAGGGCATTATCGATGCCGGAAATGCGGGCATGGCAAGCGGCGGCATGGGCGATGTGCTTTCCGGCATCATTGGCGCATTGCTTGGACAGAAACTTCCCCTTTATGATGCAGCCTGCGCGGGCTGCGTGGCCCACGGTGTCGCGGCGGATAAACTGGCCGCGCGTTACGGTACTCGCGGTATGCTGGCCACCGATCTTTTTTGCACGCTGCGGCGTGTTGTTAACCCGGATGTGATTGACGTAGAAAATGACTAATCGAGCGATTCCTTTACCTGATGAACAAGCCACTTTAGAACTCGGCAAGCGCGTGGCGCAGGCCTGTCAGGGGGCAACCGTCATTTATCTGTATGGTGATTTAGGTGCGGGTAAAACCACCTTCAGCCGGGGTTTTTTGCAGGCGTTAGGGCATAACGGGAATGTGAAAAGCCCAACCTACACGCTGGTAGAACCGTACACCCTTGAAAATCTCATGGTGTATCACTTCGATTTATACCGCCTTGCGGATCCTGAGGAGCTGGAATTTATGGGGATCCGTGATTATTTTGCCAACGACGCCATTTGCCTGGTGGAGTGGCCGCAACAAGGTGCGGGTGTGCTGCCTGACCCGGATGTCGAAATTCACTTAGATTACCAGGCACAAGGGCGTGAGGCACGCATCAGTGCTGTTTCCTCATCAGGCAGTTCCTTACTGGCGCGACTGGCCGGTTAAGCGTAGGGATGACGGGATGATAAATCGCGTTAAAGGTTGGTTGTTGGCTGCCACCGTGCTGCTGTGCGCGCAGGCCGGGGCGGCAAATCTCTCAGATATTCAGGTATCAAACGGCGAAAGCCAGGCCCGGATCACGTTCAGCTTTATGGGCGATCCTGAATATGCGTTCTCACAGCCAGACAGCCACAGCGTGGCGCTGGATATCAAACAAACTGGCGTGATCCAGGGCCTACCGCTGCGGTTCAGCGGTAACAATCTGGTGAAAAGTATCCGTTCGGGAACGCCGCAGGATAGCCAGTCGTTACGCCTGGTGGTCGATCTGACCGAAAAGGGCAAAACGAAGGCGGTGAAGCAGCAAAACGGGGCGAATTATACGGTGGTGTTTACCATCAATGCCGACGCGCCGCCACCGCCTCCACCGCCGCCGGTCGTAGCGAAGCGCGTGGAAGAGGTGTCTACGCCGCGTCCTTCTGAACCTGCGCGTAATCCGTTTAAATCGCAGAACGACCGCATTACTGCGGCAACCAGCAGCAATACGGTGACGCGTCCGGCGGCCAGCGCGCGACGCGCGACGGTCAGCGGTGACAAAGTGATTATCGCCATTGATGCGGGCCACGGCGGGGAAGATCCCGGGGCGATTGGTCCTGGCGGCACGCGAGAGAAAAACGTCACTATCGCGATCGCGCGTAAACTGCGTTCGCTACTCAATGACGATCCTATGTTTAAAGGCGTGTTGACCCGCGACGGGGACTACTTTATTTCGGTAATGGGACGCTCGGACGTGGCGCGTAAGCAAAACGCGAACTTCCTGGTCTCCATTCATGCGGACGCCGCACCGAATCGTAGTGCCACCGGCGCCTCGGTTTGGGTGCTGTCGAACCGTCGCGCTAACAGCGAAATGGCCAACTGGCTGGAAGAGCATGAGAAGCAGTCTGAACTGTTAGGCGGCGCGGGCGACGTGCTGGCGAACAGCCAGTCCGATCCGTACCTCAGCCAGGCGGTGCTGGATTTACAGTTCGGTCATTCTCAGCGCGTCGGGTATGATGTCGCCACTAACGTATTGAACCAGCTGCAAAGCGTTGGCGTGCTGCATAAACGCCGTCCGGAACATGCCAGCCTCGGCGTTCTGCGCTCGCCGGATATCCCGTCCATCCTTGTGGAGACGGGCTTTATCAGTAACAACGGTGAAGAGCGTCTGTTGGGAAGCGACAGTTACCAGCAGCAAATTGCCGAAGCGATTTATAACGGTTTACGCAAATATTTTGAGGCGCATCCTCTGCAGTCTGCGCCACAGAGCGGCGCTGCCCAGACGGCCAGCGCAGCGCTGCCGGGTGAGATGACCGCGACCAACTAAGGAGAATTCATGCCGATTCAGGTTCTACCGCCGCAGCTCGCGAACCAAATCGCCGCCGGTGAGGTGGTGGAACGCCCTGCGTCGGTGGTGAAGGAGCTGGTGGAAAACAGCCTCGATGCGGGCGCAACCCGCATCGATATTGATATCGAACGCGGTGGCGCGAAGCTTATCCGCATTCGCGACAACGGCTGCGGCATTAAAAAAGAGGAGCTGGCGCTGGCGCTGGCTCGTCACGCCACCAGTAAAATCGCCTCTCTGGACGATCTGGAAGCGATTATTAGCCTCGGTTTTCGCGGCGAAGCGCTGGCCAGTATCAGCTCCGTTTCGCGCTTAACGCTGACCTCCCGTACCGCTGAACAGCAGGAAGCCTGGCAGGCTTACGCCGAAGGGCGCGATATGGATGTGACGGTCAAACCCGCAGCGCACCCTGTCGGTACGACGCTGGAAGTCCTGGATCTGTTCTACAACACCCCCGCCCGACGCAAGTTTATGCGTACCGAGAAGACCGAGTTCGGCCATATCGACGAGATTATCCGCCGTATTGCGCTGGCCCGTTTCGATGTCACCATCAACCTCAGCCATAACGGTAAGGTGATGCGCCAGTACCGTGCGGTGGCGGAAGGCGGACAGAAAGAGCGTCGCCTGGGCGCTATCTGCGGGACGCCGTTTCTGGAACAGGCTCTGGCCATTGAGTGGCAGCACGGAGATCTGGCTTTACGCGGCTGGGTTGCCGATCCAAATGCGAGCAGTGCTGCGTTCTCTGAAATTCAGTATTGCTACGTGAACGGCCGCATGATGCGCGACCGTCTCATCAATCACGCGATTCGCCAGGCCTGCGAAGACAAACTCGGGGCCGATCAGCAGCCTGCTTTCGTCCTTTATCTGGAAATCGATCCCCATCAGGTGGATGTGAACGTTCATCCTGCCAAACATGAGGTGCGGTTCCATCAGTCGCGTCTGGTTCACGACTTCATTTATCAGGGCGTGGCCACAGTGTTGCAGCAGCAGGCAGAGCCAACGCTGCCGCTGGAAAACGACACTCCTGCGCCGCGTCCGCTGCCAGAAAACCGTGTCGCGGCAGGCCGCAACCATTTTGCGGAGCCTGCCGTCGCGCGTGAACCGGAGGCCCCGCGTTTCTCCCCGGCAGGGAGCGCACCGCGTCCAACGGGCGCGAACTACCCGAATGCTCAGCCTGGCTATCAGAAGCAGCAGGGCGCGTTGTACCGCAAGCTGCTGGAAACACCTGCCGTGGAGCGTAAAGAGCACCTTCAGGCCGCTCAGCCTTCTCTGGACGGCCATAGCCAGAGTTTTGGCCGGGTGCTGACGATTATTGCGCCGGATATGGCGCTGCTTGAGCGTGACGGCAAATTGATGCTTCTGGCACTGCCGGTCGCCGAACGCTGGCTCAAGCAGGTGCAGCTCACGCCTGGCGAAAATGCAGCCTGCGCGCAGCCGTTGTTAATTCCGGTTCGCCTGAAGATATCCCCTGAAGAAGCAAGGGTATTACAGCGCACCGAGCCGCAGCTGGCGCAAATGGGTATTGAAACTGTGCTCGAACCACAACATGTGACAATTCGTGCAGTGCCTTTACCCTTACGCCAACAAAATTTACAAAACTTGATTCCTGAACTGATAGGCTACCTGGCGCAGCAAACATCGTTTGATGCCGCCAACACCGCGCAGTGGATCGCCCGCCATCTGGCAAGCGAACACGCGCCGTGGAGTATGGCGCATGCCATTAGCGTGCTGGCGGAGGTGGAACGCCTCTGTCCGCATCTGGTGAAAACGCCGCCGGGTGGGTTATTACAACCTGTTGATTTACAAACGGCGATGAATGCCCTGAAACATGATTGACGCAAGTAAGGCGAGCCTGCCTAAGGCAATTTTTTTAATGGGCCCAACGGCCTCCGGCAAAACGGCGCTAGCCATTGAGTTGCGTAAAGTTTTGCCTGTAGAGTTGATTAGCGTCGACTCCGCCCTCATCTACCGAGGGATGGACATCGGCACGGCGAAGCCTGACGCAGAAGAGTTGCGTGCGGCACCGCACCGTTTGCTGGATATTCTCGACCCGGCTCAGGCCTACTCCGCAGCGGATTTCCGCCGGGATGCCTTAGCCGAGATGGCCGAGATAACGGCGGCGGGACGTATACCGCTGTTGGTTGGCGGAACCATGCTCTATTTCAAGGCGTTGCTGGAGGGGTTGTCACCTCTGCCATCCGCGGATTCGGAAGTAAGAGCGAAAATTGAGCAGCAGGCGGTAGAGCAGGGTTGGGACGTTTTGCATCAGCAACTGGCGGAGATTGACCCGGTTGCAGCAGCACGGATCCATCCAAATGATCCGCAAAGGCTTTCCCGGGCACTGGAAGTTTTTTTCATTTCGGGTAAAACTTTAACGGAACTGACGCAAACGTCAGGAGACGCTCTGCCGTATCAGGTGCATCAGTTCGCCATCGCCCCGGCGAGCCGTGAACTGCTCCATCAGCGAATTGAGCAGCGTTTTCATCAGATGTTAGCTTCAGATTTTGAAGCAGAAGTGCGGGCGCTATTTGCCCGTGGAGATTTGCATACGGACATGCCTTCCATTCGTTGTGTGGGATACCGCCAGATGTGGTCGTATCTTGAAGGTGAGATTTCATACGATGAAATGGTTTATAGAGGTGTTTGCGCCACGAGACAGTTAGCGAAGCGCCAGATCACTTGGTTGCGCGGTTGGGACGGCGTTCACTGGTTAGACAGTGAAAAACCGCAACAGGCGTTAAACGAAGTGATTGAGGTTGTTGGTGATATCGCTCACTGAATGTGTACAATTGAGACGTATCGTGCGCAATTTTTCAGAATCGCAAGGTTCTAAGTACAAAACAAGCATATAAGGAAAAGATAGAATGGCTAAGGGGCAATCTTTACAAGATCCGTTCCTGAACGCATTGCGTCGGGAACGTGTTCCAGTTTCTATTTATTTGGTGAATGGTATTAAGCTGCAAGGTCAGATTGAGTCTTTCGATCAGTTTGTGATTCTGTTGAAAAACACGGTCAGTCAGATGGTCTACAAGCACGCTATTTCTACTGTTGTTCCGTCCCGTCCGGTATCTCATCACAGCAATAACGCTGGCGGCGGCACTGGTAGTAACTACCATCATGGCAGCAGCGCGCAGGGTTCTTCAACGCCGGCGCAGGACAGCGACGAGACCGAATAAGGTTTCGCACTGTTATCCACACGGGGAGCCAGGGATCCTGCGTTCCCCGCTGATCTTTTTAGAGAGGTTTACGCTTGTTTGACCGTTATGATGCCGGTGAGCAGGCGGTGCTGGTACACATCTATTTTTCGCAAGACAAAGATATGGAAGACCTCCAGGAGTTTGAATCTCTGGTCTCTTCCGCCGGTGTCGAAGCAATGCAGGTGATTACCGGTAGCCGTAAAGCGCCGCACCCAAAGTATTTTGTTGGTGAAGGTAAAGCAGTCGAAATTGCGGATGCCGTAAAAGCAACCGGCGCGTCAGTCGTGTTGTTTGATCATGCGCTGTCTCCAGCCCAGGAGCGCAACCTGGAAGCCCTTTGCGAATGCCGTGTTATCGATCGCACGGGTTTGATTTTAGATATTTTTGCTCAGCGTGCACGTACCCACGAAGGGAAACTGCAGGTTGAGCTGGCGCAGCTGCGCCATCTGGCAACGCGTCTGGTGCGTGGCTGGACACACCTTGAAAGACAAAAAGGCGGGATTGGTTTGCGCGGCCCGGGTGAAACCCAGCTCGAAACCGACCGTCGTTTGCTGCGTGGCCGAATTACCCAGATCCTTTCACGTCTGGAACGTGTAGAGAAACAGCGTGAACAGGGGCGTCGGGCGCGAACCAAAGCCGACATCCCGACGGTGTCGCTGGTGGGCTATACCAACGCCGGTAAATCCACCCTGTTTAACCAGATAACCGAGGCCCAGGTTTATGCCGCAGACCAGCTGTTTGCGACCCTGGACCCTACGCTGCGCCGTATTGACGTCGCAGACGTCGGTGAAACGGTGCTGGCGGATACCGTAGGGTTTATCCGCCACCTGCCGCATGACCTGGTGGCGGCGTTTAAAGCCACCCTGCAGGAGACTCGACAGGCGACTCTGCTGCTGCACGTGATTGATGCGGCAGACGTGCGCGTGCAGGAGAACATCGACGCGGTGAACGTGGTGCTCGAAGAGATCGACGCCCACGAGATCCCCACGCTGTTGGTCATGAACAAGATCGATATGCTGGACGATTTCGAACCGCGTATCGACAGAGATGAAGAAAACAAACCGATTCGGGTCTGGCTTTCTGCCCAGACCGGTATTGGTGTGCCACTGCTTTTCCAGGCTTTGACAGAACGTCTTTCCGGTGAGGTAGCTCAGCACACGCTGCGACTGCCGCCACAGGAAGGCAGGCTGCGCAGCCGGTTTTATCAGCTTCAGGCGATAGAAAAAGAGTGGATGGAGGATGACGGCAGCGTGGGGATGCAGGTGCGTATGCCGATCGTTGACTGGCGTCGCCTCTGTAAACAAGAACCTGCGCTGGTCGACTATATCGTCTGATCAGAAAGGGGATGCCTGAATAATTCGCCCTTGCATAACAAATATGGAGCATATACATGGCGTGGAATCAGCCCGGTAATAACGGACAAGACCGCGACCCGTGGGGAAGCAGCAAACCTGGCGGCAACTCTGAGGGAAATGGCAACAAAGGTGGTCGCGAGCAGGGGCCGCCGGATCTGGATGATATCTTCCGCAAACTGAGCAAGAAGCTTGGTGGCCTTGGCGGAGGAAAAGGTTCTGGCTCGGGTGGCAATTCCACTCAGAGCTCGCGCCCACCAATGGGTGGCCGCGTAGTGGGCATCGTGGCCGCTGCGGTAGTCATCATCTGGGCAGCCAGCGGGTTCTACACCATTAAAGAAGCAGAACGCGGCGTAGTCACCCGTTTCGGTAAGTTTAGCCATCTGGTTGAGCCGGGTCTGAACTGGAAGCCGACCTTCATTGACGATGTGACCGCGGTAAACGTGGAATCCGTCCGTGAACTGGCCGCCTCTGGCGTGATGCTGACCTCTGACGAAAACGTGGTGCGCGTTGAGATGAACGTGCAGTACCGCGTGACCGATCCTGAGCGTTATCTGTTTAGCGTGACCAGCGCCGATGACAGCCTGCGTCAGGCGACCGACAGCGCCCTGCGCGGTGTGATCGGTAAATACACCATGGACCGTATTCTGACCGAAGGTCGTACCGTTATTCGTAGCGATACCCAGCGCGAGCTAGAAGAGACCATTCGTCCGTACAACATGGGTATTACCCTGCTGGACGTTAACTTCCAGGCTGCACGTCCGCCGGAAGAGGTGAAAGCCGCATTTGACGATGCGATTGCTGCCCGTGAAAACGAACAGCAGTACATCCGTGAAGCAGAAGCTTACACCAACGAAGTTCAGCCACGCGCTAACGGTCAGGCGCAGCGTATTCTGGAAGAAGCGCGCGCGTATAAAACGCAGACCATCCTGGAAGCTCAGGGTGAAGTGGCCCGCTTCGCGAAGATCCTGCCGGAATATAAAGCTGCACCGGAAATTACCCGTGAGCGTCTCTATATCGAGACCATGGAAAAAGTGCTGAGCCACACCCGCAAAGTGTTGGTTAACGACAGTAAAGGCGGAAACCTGATGGTTCTGCCGCTGGATCAGATGCTGAAAGGCGGTTCTGCACCAGCAGCGAAAGGCGACACCAGCGGCGCGAACAACCTGCTGCGTCTGCCGCCAGCCTCAACAGGCAGCGCCAGCACGAACACAACGCCTTCTTCGAACGATGGTGACATTATGGACCAACGCCGTGCTAACGCGCAGCGTAACGACTACCAGCGTCAGGGGGAATAAGGATGCGTAAGTCAGTTATTGCGATCATCGTCATCGTACTGGTCGCGCTTTATACCTCGATTTTTGTGGTGAAAGAAGGCGAGCGTGGGATTAAGTTCCAGTTCAGCAGCGTCGTGCGTGATGGCGACAAACGCCCGGTGATTTACGAGCCGGGTCTGCACTTCAAGGTGCCGTTCATTCAGTCCGTGAAAACGCTGGATGCGCGTATCCAGACCATGGATAACCAGGCCGACCGTTTCGTGACCAAAGAGAAGAAAGACCTGATCGTTGATTCCTATATCAAATGGCGCATCAGCGATTTCAGCCGTTACTTCCTGGCAACGGGCGGCGGCGACGTTTCTCAGGCAGAAGTGCTGCTGAAACGTAAGTTCTCTGATCGTCTGCGTTCCGAGATTGGTCGTCTGGATGTGAAAGACATCGTGACCGACTCCCGTGGTCGTCTGACCCTGGAAGTTCGCGATGCGCTGAACTCCGGTACAGCGGGCACTGAAGATGAAGTTTCAACGCCGGCAGCAGATGATGCGATTGCCAAAGCGGCTGAACGCGTTCAGGCGGAGACCAACGGTAAAGTGCCGGTGATCAACCCGAACAGTATGGCTGCGCTGGGTATCGAAGTGGTTGACGTGCGTATCAAGCAGATCAACCTGCCAGCGGAAGTGTCCGAGGCGATTTACAACCGTATGCGCGCCGAGCGTGAAGCGGTAGCCCGTCGTCACCGTTCGCAGGGTCAGGAAGAGGCTGAGAAGCTGCGTGCAGCAGCGGACTATGAAGTCACCAAGACGCTGGCGGAATCTGAGCGTCAGGGCCGTATCCTGCGCGGTGAAGGCGATGCCGAAGCGGCGAAGCTGTTTGCTGATGCTTTCAGCCAGGATCCTGACTTCTATGCCTTTATCCGTAGCCTGCGCGCTTACGAGAATAGCTTCCAGAGCAACCAGGATGTGATGGTGCTCAGCCCGGACAGCGATTTCTTCCGTTATATGAAGACGCCGACTAACGCAACGCGATAAACTCAGGCTCGTTTGAGTATTCAAACCACCGCTCTCAACGGAGCGGTGGTTTTCTTTTATAAGGAATAAAAATGAATTCAACGATCTGGCTCGCACTGGCACTGGTCCTGGTGCTGGAAGGTCTTGGACCGATGCTTTATCCGCGCGCCTGGCGCCGAATGATCGCCACGATGAGCCAGCTGCCGGATAATATTTTGCGTCGTTTTGGCGGCGGTCTTGTGGTTGCGGGCATCGTGATCTACTACATGTTGAGGAAAACGATTGGCTGATCAAAAAGTAGGCGCAATTGGCGTATTTTGAGGTCAAAAAGTGCTGTATATCTGAAAAAGCGATGGTAGAATCCATTTTTAAGCAAACGGTGATTTTGAAAAAAATGGGTAACAACGTCGTCGTACTGGGCACCCAATGGGGTGACGAAGGTAAAGGGAAGATTGTTGATCTTCTGACTGAACGGGCTAAATATGTTGTACGCTACCAGGGCGGTCACAACGCAGGCCATACTCTCGTAATCAACGGTGAAAAAACCGTCCTCCATCTTATTCCATCAGGCATTCTTCGTGATAACGTCACCAGCATCATCGGTAACGGCGTTGTGCTTTCTCCTGCTGCGCTGATGAAAGAGATGAAAGGTCTGGAAGACCGTGGTATCCCTGTTCGTGAGCGTCTGCTGCTCTCCGAAGCCTGCCCGCTGATCCTGGATTATCACGTGGCGCTGGACGTAGCGCGTGAGAAAGCGCGCGGCGCGAAAGCGATCGGCACCACCGGTCGTGGTATCGGCCCGGCTTACGAAGATAAAGTTGCACGTCGCGGTCTGCGCGTGGGCGACCTCTTCGACAAAGCAACCTTCGCTGAAAAACTGAAAGAAGTGATGGAATATCACAACTTCCAGCTGGTGAACTTCTACAAAGCTGACGCTGTTGACTACCAGAAAGTGCTGGATGACGTCATGGCGATCGCTGACATTCTGACCGGTATGGTTGTTGATGTGTCCGATCTGCTGGACCAGGCGCGCAAGCGTGGCGATTTCGTCATGTTCGAAGGCGCGCAGGGTACGCTGCTGGACATCGACCACGGTACCTATCCGTACGTTACCTCCTCTAACACCACGGCAGGTGGCGTGGCGACCGGCTCTGGCCTGGGTCCACGTTATGTGGATTACGTGCTGGGCATCATCAAAGCGTACTCTACTCGCGTGGGTGCGGGTCCATTCCCGACCGAGCTGTTTGATGAAACCGGCGAGTTCCTGTGCAAGCAGGGTAACGAGTTTGGCGCGACCACCGGTCGTCGTCGTCGTACCGGCTGGCTGGATGCGGTTGCAGTGCGTCGTGCAGTGCAGATCAACTCCCTTTCTGGCTTCTGCCTGACCAAGCTGGACGTACTGGACGGCCTGAAAGAAGTGAAAATCTGCGTAGGCTACCGTATGCCAGATGGCCGCGAAGTGACCACCACTCCGCTGGCTGCTGATGACTGGGAAGGCATTGAGCCAATCTACGAAACCATGCCGGGCTGGTCTGAGACCACTATCGGTGTGAAAGAGCGTAGCGGCCTGCCGCAGGCGGCGCTGGATTACATCAAGCGTATTGAAGAACTGACCGAAGTGCCGATCGATATTATTTCTACCGGCCCGGATCGTACTGAAACGATGATCCTGCGCGACCCGTTCGACGCATAATCTTCGTGACTGCTGGCCTGCGGGGAGACCCGTAGGCCGGATAAGCGTAGCGCCATCCGGCGACCGCTCCTGGATCTCCGCTTTTTCGCCCCGTCTGTCAAATAAATTAGCCGCTCACTATCTGGCTGGTTTATCATCATTAATGAATATCTCTGCGGTTTGACCGCGTTTTCCCTTTTTCCTGAGGTTGATGTGCAGTTAACAAGTTTCACCGATTACGGCTTACGTGCGCTGATTTACATGGCGTCGTTACCCGAGGGGAAGATGACCAGTATCTCTGAAGTTACAGAGGTCTACGGCGTATCCCGTAATCATATGGTCAAAATAATCAATCAACTTAGTCGTGCCGGATACGTTGCTGCCGTCCGCGGGAAGAATGGTGGGATCCGTCTCGGTAAACCGGCACAGAGTATTCGTGTTGGCGATGTGGTACGTGAACTGGAGCCGCTGTCTCTGGTGAACTGCAGCAGCGAGTTCTGCCACATCACGCCCGCTTGCCGCCTGAAAAAGGCACTTTCAAAGGCCGTGCAAAGTTTTCTCATGGAACTGGATAACTACACGCTGGCCGATTTGGTTGAAGAGAATCAACCGCTTTATAAATTATTGCTGGTGGAATGAAGAAAATTTCCACCGGAGCTGACAACGGAGGAACCGACATGTCACATGATCCTTTCCAGGAACGCGAAGCCGAAAAATACGCGAATCCTATTCCCAGCCGCGAGTTCATCATTGAACACTTAACAAAACGCGGAAAACCCGCCAATCGTGAAGAACTTGCCGTTGAATTAAACATTGAAGGTGAAGAGCAAATTGAAGCCCTTCGCCGCCGTCTGCGCGCGATGGAGCGCGACGGGCAACTGGTCTTTACCCGCCGCCAGTGCTACGCGCTGCCAGAACGTCTCGATCTGCTGAAAGGGACCGTCATTGGTCACCGTGATGGCTTCGGCTTCCTGCGCGTGGAAGGCCGTAAAGACGATCTGTACCTCTCATCTGAGCAGATGAAGATGTGCATCCACGGAGATCAGATCCTGGCGCAGCCGCTGGGCGCTGACCGTAAAGGCCGCCGCGAAGCGCGCGTCGTGCGCGTTCTGGTGCCAAAAACCAGCCAGATCGTCGGCCGCTACTTTACCGACGCCGGCGTGGGCTTCGTGGTGCCGGACGACAGCCGTCTGAGCTTCGACATTCTGATCCCACCTGAAGAGGTGATGGGAGCCCGCATGGGCTTTGTGGTGGTGGTGGAACTCACCCAGCGCCCAACCCGTCGCACCAAAGCGGTAGGTAAAATCGTCGAAGTACTGGGCGATAACATGGGCACCACGATGGCCGTTGATATGGCATTGCGCACCCATGAAATTCCGTACATCTGGCCGAAAGCGGTTGAAGATCAGATCGAAAGCCTGCGCGAAGAAGTGCCGGAAGAGTCCAAAGTGGGCCGCGTGGATCTGCGCTCCCTGCCGCTGGTCACTATCGACGGTGAAGACGCCCGCGACTTTGATGACGCCGTATACTGTGAGAAAAAACGCGGCGGTGGCTGGCGCCTGTGGGTTGCTATCGCTGACGTAAGCTATTACGTCCGTCCGCACACCCCGCTGGATAACGAAGCCCGCAGCCGCGGCACCTCGGTCTATTTCCCGTCCCAGGTCGTGCCGATGCTGCCGGAAGTGCTGTCTAACGGCCTGTGCTCCCTGAACCCGCAGGTTGACCGCCTCTGTATGGTTTGCGAGATGACCATCTCCACCAAAGGGCGTTTAACCGGCTACAAGTTCTACGAAGCGGTGATGAGCTCGCACGCGCGTCTGACCTATACCAAGGTCTGGCATATGCTGCAGGGCGACCAGGATCTGCGCGAACAATACGCGCCGCTGGTCAAACATATCGAAGAGCTGCATAACCTCTACAAAACGCTGGATCAGGCGCGCGAAGAGCGCGGCGGGATCTCGTTTGAGAGCGAAGAAGCGAAATTCATTTTCAACGCCGAACGCCGCATTGAGCGTATCGAGCAGACCCAGCGTAACGACGCTCACAAGCTGATCGAAGAGTGTATGATTCTGGCGAACATCTCGGCGGCACGTTTCGTTGAGAAAGCCAAAGAGCCAGCGCTGTTCCGTATTCACGATAAGCCGACCACGGAAGCCATTACGTCGTTCCGCTCCGTGCTGGCTGAACTGGGTCTGGAACTGCCCGGAGGGAACAAGCCAGAGCCGCGCGATTACGCCGAGCTGCTTGAATCCATTAGCGACCGTCCTGACGCAGAAATGCTGCAGACGATGCTGCTGCGCTCCATGAAGCAGGCGATTTACGATCCGGAAAACCGCGGCCACTTCGGCCTGGCGCTGCAGTCTTACGCCCACTTTACGTCGCCGATCCGTCGTTATCCTGACCTCTCTCTGCACCGTGCGATCAAGTATTTGCTGGCGCAGGAGCAGGGCCATAAAGGTAACACCACCGAAACCGGTGGCTACCACTATTCGATGGAAGAGATGCTGCAGCTGGGTCAGCACTGCTCCATGGCCGAACGTCGTGCCGATGAAGCAACACGTGACGTGGCGGACTGGCTGAAGTGTGACTTTATGCTGGATCAGGTCGGTAACGTCTTCAAAGGCGTGATTGCCAGCGTGACCGGCTTTGGTTTCTTCGTTCGTCTGGACGAGCTGTTCATCGACGGTCTGGTGCACGTCTCCAGCCTGGATAACGACTACTACCGCTTCGACCAGGTCGGCCAGCGCCTGATTGGCGAATCTGGCGGCCAGACGTATCGTCTGGGCGACCGTGTGGAAGTGAAGGTCGAAGCAGTGAATATGGACGATCGTAAAATCGACTTCAGCCTGATCTCCAGCGAGCGCGCCCCGCGTAACGTCGGTAAAACCGAGCGTGAAAGGGCGAAAAAAACCGGTAACGGTAAACCGGGCGGCGGTAAACGTCGTCAGGCGGGCAAGAAGGTAAACTTCGAGCCGGACAGCGCGTTCCGCGGCGAGAAGAAACAGAAGCCGAAGGCGGCGAAGAAAGAAGCCCGTTCAGCGAAAAAACCTTCCGCGAAAACGCAGAAAATCGCTGCCGCCACCAAAGCGAAGCGCGCGGCCAAGAAAAAGCAGGCGGAGTAAATTCTCCCCTCAACCTGACCCTCTCCCCAACGGGGGAGGGGAAATACCTATTACGAGAACCATCAATGAGTGAAATGATTTACGGCATCCACGCGGTGCAGGCCCTTCTCGAGCGCGCACCGGAGCGTTTTCAGGAAGTGTTTATTCTGAAAGGGCGTGAAGATAAGCGTCTGATGCCGCTGATCCACGCGCTGGAAGCGCAGGGCGTGGTGATTCAGCTGGCGAACCGCCAGTTCCTGGATGAGAAAAGCGAAGGCGCGGTCCACCAGGGGATCATTGCCCGCGTGAAGCCGGGTCGTCAGTATCAGGAAAACGATCTGCCGGATCTGATCGCTGAGCTCGAGAATCCGTTCTTCCTGATCCTCGACGGCGTTACCGATCCGCACAACCTCGGCGCGTGTCTGCGCAGCGCCGATGCGGCGGGCGTGCACGCGGTGATCGTGCCGAAAGATCGCTCCGCGCAGCTGAACGCTACGGCGAAGAAAGTGGCCTGCGGCGCGGCGGAAAACGTTCCGCTGATCCGCGTGACTAACCTGGCGCGCACTATGCGTCTGCTGCAGGAAGAGAACGTCTGGATCGTCGGTACCGCCGGTGAAGCGGATCATACTCTGTACCAGAGCAAAATGACCGGCCGTCTGGCGCTGGTGATGGGGGCGGAAGGCGAAGGCATGCGTCGTCTCACCCGCGAGCACTGCGACGAGCTGATCAGCATACCGATGGCGGGCAGCGTGTCGTCCCTGAACGTTTCCGTTGCAACGGGCATCTGCCTGTTTGAAGCGGTGCGTCAGCGCGGAGAATAAACAGCAAGGCCGTCCACAGGACGGCCTTTTGTGTTTTATCCCTCTCCCCGTGGGAGAGGGCACCAGACGTTGACAACCTCACTCCTCTAACGACCGCAAATGGTCATCCTTCCTCAGCGTCATCAGCGCAAAAATACTCACAACCGCCGTTGCCATCACGTAGTAGGCCGGAATATCCAGGTTACCCGTCTGCTTAATCAGCCCGGTAATGATTAGCCCTGCACATCCCGAAAAAATCGCGTTCGACAACGAGTAGGCCAGCCCCAGCCCCGTATAGCGCACGCGCGTCGGGAACATCTCAGAGAGCATCGCCGGGCCCGGCCCCGCCAGCATGCCCACCAGCCCGCCCGCAATCAGTACCACACCAGCCTTCACCGCCAGCGTACTCGACTCCGCCTGCAGGATTTTCAGCAGCGGCAGGGCGAGGATCAGCAGCAGCGCGGTGGCGATAATCATCACCGTGCGGCGGCCGATCCGGTCGCTCAGGAGCCCCGACGGAATGATGGTCAGCGCAAACCCAATATTCGAAATCACCGCTATCAGCAGCGCCTGGTTAAACCCGGTGTGCAGCGCCGACTGCAGATAGGTCGGCATAATCACCAGGTAGGTATACCCCGCCGCAGACCAGACCATTACGCGCCCAATCCCCATCACGATGGCCCGGATCGTGGCGGCAGTATCCGCCTGAGCGACAGCCGGTTTATCCTGCTGCTGCACAAAGCTTGGCGTCTCTTCCATGCTGACGCGAAGCCAGAGCGCCACAACGCCCATAGGCAGCGCCAGGAAGAACGGAATGCGCCAGCCCCACTCATGCAGAGCTTCAGGCGTGAGAAGGGCGGAGAGCAGCGCCACGATGCCTGCGCCCGCTAACAGTCCCAGCGCCACCGTAAAGGACTGCCACGCGCCATAGAGCCCACGCTTGCCGCGCGGGGCGAACTCCGTCATCAGCGAGACCGCACCGCCGTACTCCCCGCCCGCGAACAGCCCCTGCAGGATGCGCAGCAGCGTAATAATCAGCGGCGCGGCAATCCCGATGCTGGCGTAGACCGGCACAATGCCGATGGCGGCGGTAGCGAGCGTCATCAGCACCAGCACGATGATTAGCGTCGGCTTACGGCCAATCCGGTCGCCGATACGGCCAAACACTACCGCACCCAGCGGGCGGAAGAAGAAGGCGATGGCAAACGAGGCGTAGGTGAGGATCAGGCTGGTCAGTCCCGCCTCTCCTTCAAGCTGGAAGAAGTTTTTCGCTATCACGGTCGCCAGAAAACCGTAGACCGCAAACTCATACCACTCGATAAAGTTACCAATGGAGCCTGCAATTAATGCTCGCTTGTGCGCGTCCGGTTGCATAACGATCCTCACTGAAAAGGGTAAGAATAAATTATTCAACAAAAGCGGAGTCATGAAATAGTTTATTCTTATGTTCTGTGAGCTATTTCACGAATGATATCAGCGGGATCGTGAACGTGTGACTCTCCTCCCATGCAGTGCGTGCGCGGTCTGTCCATACTTATCGTCATTGCCACTGAAGGAGGGAGACAGCATGCACTGGCAGACCCATACCGTTTTCAATCAACCTGCACCGCTTTCCAACAGCAACCTTTTTCTCTCGGACTGCGCCCTGCGCGATGCGGTCGCGCGTGAAGGCGCCGAGTGGGATATCGAACTCCTCGCCAGCATTGGCCAGCAGCTGGGTACGGCGGAATCACTGGAGCTGGGCAGGCTGGCAAACGTTAATCCGCCCGAGCTGTTACGCTATGACGCCACCGGAGAGCGGCTGGACGAGGTGCGTTTTCATCCCGCCTGGCATCTGCTGATGCAGGGGCTTTGCGCCAACCGCGTGCATAACCTGGCGTGGGAAGAGGAGGCGCGTAAAGGGGCGTTTGTCGCTCGGGCCGCGCGCTTTGTGCTGCATGCGCAGGTGGAGGCGGGCACGCTTTGTCCGGTCACCATGACGTTTGCCGCCACGCCGCTGCTGCAGCAGTCGCTCCCCAAAATATTTCACGACTGGCTCACGCCGCTGCTCAGCGATCGCTACGATCCGCATCTGGCCCCTGGCGCGCAAAAGCGCGGCCTGCTGATCGGCATGGGGATGACAGAAAAGCAGGGCGGTTCAGACGTGCTCAGCAACACCACCAAAGCGGAAAAATGCAGCGACGGCAGCTACCGCCTGGTGGGGCATAAATGGTTTTTCTCCGTCCCGCAAAGCGATGCGCACCTGGTGCTGGCCCAGGCAAAAGGCGGGCTATCCTGCTTTTTTGTGCCGCGCTTTTTGCCTGACGGACAGCGCAACGCCGTGCGGCTGGAGCGCCTTAAGGACAAGCTCGGAAACCGCTCCAACGCCAGCAGCGAGGTGGAGTTTCTTGACGCCTCCGGCTGGCTGCTGGGGGAAGAGGGCGAAGGGGTACGGCAGATCCTCAAAATGGGCGGTCTGACGCGTTTTGACTGCGCGCTGGGCAGCCACGGACTGATGCGTCGGGCGCTCTCGGTGGCGCTGTACCATGCCCATCAGCGTCAAACCTTTGGCAAAAATCTCATCGATCAGCCGCTAATGCGCGAAGTGCTAAGCCGCATGGCGCTGGTGCTGGAGGGGCAAACGGCGCTGCTGTTCCGCCTGGCCCGCGCGTGGGACAAGCGTGCCGATCCGCAAGAGGCCGCCTGCGCGCGGCTGTTTACCCCGGCGGCGAAATTTAGCGTCTGTAAAGCGGGCATCCCGTTTGTTGCTGAGGCGATGGAGGTGCTGGGCGGGATCGGATATTGCGAAGAGAGCGAACTTCCCCGCCTGTACCGCGAGATGCCGGTGAACAGCATCTGGGAAGGGTCAGGTAATATCATGTGTCTGGACGTGCTGCGCGTGCTGGCGAAGCAGCCGGGTATTCACGACCTGCTTGCCGACGAGTTTGCGCAGGTGAAAGGGCAGGACAGACACTTCGACCGCAGCTGGCGACAGCTTCAGCAAAAACTGCGTAAACCGCAGGAGGCGCAGGGCCGGGAGATCGCGCAGCAGCTTTTCTTGCTGGGTGCGGGAAGCCAGATGCTGCGGCACGCATCGCCTCCGGTGGCGCAGGCGTGGTGCCGCATGATGCTGGATACCCGTGGCGGCACGCTGATGAGCGAGCAGGTGCAAAGCGACCTGCTGCTGCGTGCGACGGGCAGAGTCGGTTAGCCTTTTAGCTGGAACAGGCTCACCAGCTGAGTCAGGTGTGAACCCTTCCCGCGCAGCGTTTGAGCGGTTTGCTCGCTGCGTGAGATGCGATCGGCATTGATATGCGACGCTTCGCCAATATGGGTCATGGCGAGGTTCACCTGGCCGATCCCGGCGGACTGCTCGCGTGAGGCATGGTTAATCTCGGTGACCAGCTGGCTGATGTTATCGATATGAATGATGATGTCGTCCATCGCCAGGCGTGTTTGTTCAGACAGCGCATGACCCTCACTCACTTTTCTGAGCGTATCGCCAATCAGCTGTTCAATCTCCTTCACCGCGTTAGCGCTGCGTCCCGCCAGCGCGCGAACTTCCTGCGCGACTACCGCAAACCCTTTTCCGTGCTCGCCTGCGCGGGCCGCTTCCACTGCCGCATTCAGCGCCAGAATATTGGTCTGGAAAGCGATGGACTCGATCACTCGCGTGATGTCTTCGATGCGTTTTGACGCTTCGCGAATATCGTCCATGGTCGATACCGCGTGGGTGACCGTCTCACCGCCCTGATGGACCGCGAGCGAGGTTTCACCCACCAGCTGCTGCGTTTGCTCCATGTTGGCGGCATTTTGCTGAACGGTGGCGGCCAGCTGCTCCATGCTGGCAGACGTCTCTTCCACGCTGCTGGCCTGCTTATTGATCTGCTCTGAAATTTCGCCAGTGTCGGCGGCCAGCGCGTTGGTGCCCAAATGGATCTCGCCTGCGGCCTCACGAACCTGCAGGACAATTTTTTGCAGGCCGCCGCCGATGCCGTTGATGGCATCGATCAGCTGGCCAACTTCGTCCTGACGCGTAACCGGCAGGCTGGAACGGAGATCCCCTGCGGCATATTGACGGGCAAGATGGATCACGTTGCGCAGCGGTCGGGTCAGCACGCGGCGAATAATGACCACGAACAGGCCAGCAAAAAGGATGGATAAGACCACGCCGGCCAGCAGGAAGCGATCGCGCATAGCGGTAACGCTTGAGAGCAGCACCGATTTATCCACTTCGCCCACGATAGTCCAGTTCCAGCCCGGCAGCGGGGTATAGGCCATTTTCAGCGTCCGGCCATCGTCGCTTGTACGCTCCAGCGTGCCGGGTTTGTCACTCAGAAGCTGTTGCTGCGTCGCTGCGTCCCACTTCGGCAGTTTTCCCTCTTCGCCTGCATGGAACAGGTATTGCCCGCGCGTTTTGCCGTTGCTGCGATCCAGCACGAAGAAGTGACCGCTCTCGCCCAGGCGGCGGTTTAGGATTTTCTCGCGCATGACGTTCCAGGAGTGGGTGATGTCCACCCCGACAAAGACGATCGCAATGACCTGCCCTTCGGCGTTTTTAACGGGCTGGTACTGGGTGATGTAGCGTTTGCCAAACAGCAGCGCCAGGCCGCGGTAGACTTCACCTTTGTTGACGGCGGCAAAGGCCGGGCTGGCGTTATCCAGGACGGTACCCATTGCCCGATCGCCATTCTCTTTGCGCAGGGAAGTGGCTACGCGAACAAAGTCGTTACCGCTGCGTACAAACAGCGTCGAAATGGCGCCCGTACGGTTCAGGAACTCGTCCGAAAGGGTGTTATTTTCATGCAGCCCGGTTTCTCCGCCTTTCAGAAGCGGAACGCTAAGTCCGTTAATCGTCTGGGATTGGGAATTATCAATGTTCAGGGGCTGCGGTAAAAAGGTGGTGAACAGACGGGTATAGCTCTCAACCTCTTCACTCAGGCTGGTATTAAACATCTGCACCATGTCGACCATGCCGGTGGACTGATTATGCAGATCTTCGACCGCAAGAGCTTCAAGCTGCTGGCTGGCTTTTTGGCTGAGCAGAAAAGTGAATAGCAGAAACAGCGTGGCGACACTGACGCCAGTTAGCAGCGAGAGTTTCGACCCCAGGCCCGCACGGCGGAAAAAGTTGATCATAAATTGCTCATGATTGAAAAGTTATGGTTCTTCAACGGCAGAGCGGAGATTACGTTTACTGTTTTAATGTAACAAAATGTTATTTAATTGTTCTCTATTGGTTTTATATAAGATAAAAAATTTGCAAAAGCGAAAAGCCACTAAAAGTAAGTGGCTTTTATCAGGAGGGAGTTTACACGTAGAGAATGGCCTGTACCCGCCAGTGGTCGATATGGCTATCTTCCTGCATCTGGATGATGCGATACCATGAAGCACCTTGCTCATCGGCCTTTAATGCCACGACACGTTCAACGTCTTGCGGGCTCCCCGAGATATTATTCACGGAGATCTGGCCAATTTCATTCAGGCCAGTTACACAATCAGCACTGGCGAATTCTGCTGACTGCGCGGTGGTGCTCAGCAGGCCTGCTGAGAGCAACAGTGAGGTCAAAGCAAGAGTTCGTTTCATCGTCAGCTCCATTTCACATATATCCGGTATCCGCCGGGCAATCCTTCGCTAATAAACTCCCTTCCATTGACGCGGGCGTGGAGTTTATTGTGGACAGGAAAATGTCTATGGACGCAAAGCAGTGTAAATCTCGTTCAAAGGAAAACCATTATTTACGGTACAAAATGGCCTGTGAATACCACTGTCCCGTTATGATGGTTTCGTCGATCATAATGATGACGTAATAATCTGCTTTGGCGGCGACGGCCTGTGCTTTTATTGCCGATTCTGCGTCATCCGGAGAACCGCGAACCAGCGCGGAGATGGTGCCCATTCGTTGTAATCCTTCCGTCTGATTACGACGAATCTCCTGTGGATGATCGGCGACCGGTGGAGCGGGTTGCGGCGTTCCCTGCAGCGCGCTACAGCCACTCAGCAGAAACACCAGCAATAAAGCAGCAAACCTGCGCATAACCATATCTCGTTTCCTGATAGCCATAGTGTAGTTGTCTGTGAATTTAGTTTTGGGGGAATGTTCCCGAAGTGTTATCTGGGACGTATATTTCGAATGAAAATGACGCGAAAGCGTAACCCAGTTCTCAACATTATGAATCATAGATTCGCACAGGGTCGACAATGATTGAAATTGAAATACGCCACCTCGGCGACCATGAAATTTTACACGCGATGCCAGCGGGTAAACGTGATAAACCGCTGCCTATTGTGGTTTTTTATCATGGGTTTACCTCATCGAAGCTGGTTTACAGTTATTTTGCGGTAGCGCTGGCGCAGGCGGGTTTTCGCGTGGTGATGCCAGATGCACCCGACCACGGCGCACGCTTTACGGGTAATGAACAGGCGCGGCTGGGGCAGTTCTGGCACATTCTGCACGGGAGTCTGACCGAGTTTTCCGGGCTGCGCGATGCGCTTTATGAGGCAGGTCTGGTGGCCGACAATCGTCTGGCGGTAGCCGGGGCATCGATGGGCGGTATGACGGCGCTGGGGATTATGACGCATCATCCTGAAGTGAAGTCTGTCGCCTGTCTGATGGGCTCGGGCTACTTTACTTCGCTGGCGAAGACCCTTTTTCCCCCTCAGAATTTAACGGAAATGACCGCGACGCTGGCAGAGTGGGAAGTGACCCGGGCATTGCCGCGCGTGGCCGATCGCCCGCTGCTGCTGTGGCACGGTGACGCGGATGATGTGGTCCCGCCCGAGGGAACCTTCCGCCTTCAGCAGGCGTTAATGAATGAAGGGCTGGACGGTAATCTGACCTGCCTGTGGGAACCGGGCGTCCGCCACCGCATCACGCCAACGGCGCTCGACGCTACGGTAGCGTTTTTCCGCCAGCACCTTTAAACGCGCAGGACTTTGACGCCCTGATCTTCCCGCTTGTGGAGGATCTCAGGGGGCTCTTTTACCGGGAGTATTCCGGAGCCACTCACAAAAAAAAGCCCCCGGGCAGGGGGCAACGTCATCTATGGCTATGTTCTCGTTGTTGGCTTTCCTGGTGCTAGCGTTAAAGCGTTATCGGTAAATATCTGCACTGGCGTGCATGTTGCCGTTGCTGCCGGGCTCACGGGTTAACATCACGTGGTAATAGGTTGCGCCCTGCGCATCGGTTTCTTCGTTAAGGGCCTGATCTGCTTCACTTTCCGTGGCGAAATTATGATTGATGTAAATGACGCCCAAGCTTTGCACATCATCCATGTTTCTGGCCTGTCGGCTATCTATCTTGATGGCTGCCATCGCGTTTGCACTGAGCAAAAGCGCAGCCATTATGGCTAATGCGATTTTTTTCATGATATGCGCTCCACGACTGCGTGCTGCGAGAGAGGGGGTGCTCCTTCTTTAATTCAGGTGATCTCTGATTAAAGTGTAATCGCTGATCCGGAGGGGATGCGTGACCATTTCTGATGCAGTTGTTCAAAAAAACAACGCTTCCGGGTGTGACCAATTTTAAATCACCCACTTAGACCCGCTTCGCGCTTTGTGCGAATTATTTGTGCAATCAGCTTGAGTTTCCAGGGGCGCGCAAGTATTATGACGCGTCAATTTTTCAGCCGACCTTTAACACGTTCCTTGCCTCCCCGGGCCTCGGCTGACCCAGACAGGAGGCTGAATAATCCGTAAGGAGCAATTCGATGCGTCATTACGAAATCGTTTTTATGGTCCATCCTGACCAGAGCGAACAGGTTCCGGGTATGATCGAGCGTTACTCTGCTGCCATCACTGGTGCAGAAGGTACGATCCACCGTCTGGAAGACTGGGGCCGCCGTCAGCTGGCTTACCCGATCAACAAACTGCACAAAGCACACTACGTTCTGATGAACGTTGAAGCGCCGCAGGAAGTGATCGATGAGCTGGAAACTACCTTCCGCTTCAACGATGCCGTTATCCGCAGCATGGTTATGCGTACCAAAAACGCAGTTACCGAAGCATCTCCGATGGTTAAAGCGAAAGACGAGCGCCGTGAGCGTCGCGATGATTTCGCAAACGAAACCGCAGATGATTCTGATGCTGGGGATTCTGAAGAGTAATTTCTGATGACCAACCGTCTGGCGTTGTCCGGCATCGTATGCAGGGCTCCCCTTCGAAAGGTCAGTCCATCAGGAATTCCGCATTGCCAGTTCGTGCTTGAGCATCGTTCTGTGCAAGAGGAAGCCGGGTTTCACCGGCAGGCGTGGTGCCAAATGCCCGTTATTATTAGCGGACACGAAAACCAGGCCATTACTCACAGTTTAACGGTCGGTAGCGCAGTAATCGTTCAGGGGTTCATCTCTTGCCACAAGGCAAAGAACGGCCTGAGCAAAATGGTTCTGCATGCCGAGCAGATTGATTTGATAGATTCTGGAGACTAGCCATATGGCACGTTATTTCCGTCGTCGCAAGTTCTGCCGTTTCACCGCGGAAGGCGTTCAAGAGATCGACTATAAAGATATCGCAACGCTGAAAAACTACATCACCGAAAGCGGTAAGATTGTCCCAAGCCGTATCACCGGTACTCGTGCAAAATACCAGCGTCAGCTGGCTCGCGCTATCAAACGCGCTCGCTACCTGTCCCTGCTGCCGTACACTGATCGTCATCAGTAATCGGGCACGGTCCATTAATACGACTTTAAGAGGATAAGGTAATGCAAGTTATTCTGCTTGATAAAGTAGCAAACCTGGGCAGCCTGGGTGATCAGGTTAACGTTAAAGCGGGTTACGCACGTAACTTCCTGGTTCCACAGGGTAAAGCTGTTCCAGCTACCAAGAAAAACGTAGAGTTTTTCGAAGCACGTCGCGCTGAACTGGAAGCCAAACTGGCTGACGTTCTGGCGGCTGCTAACGCTCGCGCTGAAGCAATCAACGCACTGGGCACCGTTACCATCGCGTCTAAATCAGGCGACGAAGGTAAACTGTTCGGTTCCATCGGCACCCGCGATATCGCTGATGCAGTTTCTGCAGCAGGCGTTAAAGTGGCTAAGAGCGAAGTTCGTCTGCCGAACGGCGTTCTGCGTACCACTGGTGAGCACGAAGTTGACTTCCAGGTTCACAGCGAAGTGTTCGCTAAACTGGTTGTTAACGTTGTAGCTGAGTAATTTTTTACTCTGCTCACGTTGAAACGCCGGCCTTGTGCCGGCGTTTTGCTTTTTACAGAGCCGGGTCTTAACGCGCCCTGATAAAACTGCCGTCTGGCTGGCGGGTAAACAGTACCTGTTGCCCATTTCCCGTATCAATCGTTAACCCTGTTACCACCCCGCTGGCATTCTGGCGAACCTGTACCATCTGACCATTCTGCAGGTTACTGAGCGGCTTACCCGCACCTTCCACCTTCGCCATGGCATACACGTCGGTTGGCGGCAGGTTGTGGTCGCGGAACAGCTGTGCCAGCGTTTTGCCCGGCTCTACGCGATAGGAGCGCCACTGTTGCTCAATACCGGTAGGCTGTTGCGTCTGAGGCTGAGACGGGGCGGCGGCTTGATCCTGCGGCTGTTCATCCTGAATGGGCTCTGGCTCAACCGGCGCGACCTGACCCGGATCGTTAGACGGGGTCACAAGCTGCGTTTGCATCGGCTGGGCGTCAGGCTGCGGCCGCGTCTGCGACTGAATGTCCAGTTGGGCATTGCGGGCGACGGGGGCAGTATCGACATCATCGCCCCCGGAAGGAAGCAGGAAGCCCACGATCACCATCAGCGCGCCAATGATGATCCCTCTGCGATGCAGAGGAGGCAGCGGGTCCATGATGCGAAAATTGTCCGGCGCCTGCCAGATTTTCGCCAGGGTAGGTTTCAGTTCAAATCGCCCGGGCATGGCACTCCTCCTGCTCCGCGTATTTTTTATCCTGTGCCCCGAAGTATAGTTTGCTAACTGCCTGAACGGCGTAGTAAACCCGACATCCGTGACATCAGTTCGGGATTAAACCTGGTTATCTCTATTGTTTCTGTTTCGTCGCGGTTTGTCACCTTAACTTCAGACAAAGTTTTACCCATAAGGGCATGGCTGATATGCTGCCCGCTACTTTAAATGTGATGGAAGGAAAACCCATGACCACCCCGACTTTTGACACTATCGAAGCGCAGGCAAGTTACGGTATCGGCTTGCAGGTAGGACAGCAGCTGAGCGAATCCGGCCTGGAAGGTCTGTTACCAGAAGCGCTGGTGGCGGGTATCGCTGACGCGCTGGAAGGCAAACAGCCTGCCGTTCCGGTAGACGTGGTGCACCGTGCGCTGCGTGAAATCCACGAACGTGCTGACGCCGTGCGTCGCGCGCGCTTCGAAGAGATGGCGGCCGAAGGTGTGAAATATCTGGAAGAGAACCGTGAGCGTGAAGGCGTGAACAGCACCGAATCCGGTTTGCAGTTCCGCGTGATCAATCAGGGTGACGGCGCAATCCCGGCGCGTACCGACCACGTTCGCGTGCATTACACCGGTAAACTGATCGACGGTACCGTGTTCGACAGCTCCGTAGCGCGCGGCGAACCGGCTGAGTTCCCGGTTAACGGCGTGATCGCAGGCTGGATTGAAGCGCTGACCCTGATGCCAGTGGGTTCCAAATGGGAACTGACTATCCCGCATAACCTGGCCTACGGCGAGCGCGGCGCTGGTGCGTCCATCCCGCCATTCAGCACCCTGGTCTTTGAAGTCGAGCTGCTGGAAATTCTGTAATCGAATTTTCTTATTTCCTCTCCCCGTTTGGGGAGAGGAAAATAGTGCATAAACCTATAGTTACGGTGTTATCAACATTTTATCTTGCAAACGAAACTGTTGCGTGTATTTTTGTGAGCTGTTTCGCGCTGTATGAGTGATATGACACTCACTTTCAACATATTATTAACATAATATCAAAATCATAGTATTCATCCCGCCGATTCTTACCTAATATCGATAAACCCTTACAAAGGGACCGTCATTTTTTTGACGTTTTTAAAGGCCAGAAGAGCCTTAACAACACAGACAGGCATAAACAGGAAAATTACATGGTAGATCAGGTCAAAGTCGCCGCTACAGAAGAGGCGACGTCTGAACAGTCGCTACGGCGCAATCTCACAAACCGTCATATTCAGCTCATTGCGATTGGGGGTGCCATCGGTACCGGGCTGTTTATGGGGTCAGGCAAAACCATCAGTCTCGCCGGGCCGTCGATCATCTTCGTTTATATGATCATCGGTTTTATGCTCTTCTTCGTGATGCGTGCAATGGGTGAACTGCTGCTCTCGAACCTCGAATACAAATCCTTTAGCGACTTCGCGTCTGATCTGCTCGGGCCGTGGGCGGGCTATTTCACCGGCTGGACCTACTGGTTCTGCTGGGTCGTCACCGGTATGGCGGACGTCGTGGCGATTACCGCCTACGCGCAGTTCTGGTTCCCGGGGCTGTCGGACTGGGTCGCCTCGCTGGCGGTCATTGTTCTGCTGCTGAGCCTTAACCTCGCCACCGTTAAAATGTTCGGTGAGATGGAGTTCTGGTTCGCGATGATCAAAATCGTGGCGATTGTCGGGCTTATCGTTGTGGGTCTGGTGATGGTGCTCACCCACTTCCAGTCACCAACGGGCGTTCAGGCGTCGTTTACCCATCTGTGGAATGACGGCGGCTGGTTCCCGAAAGGTATTAGCGGCTTCTTTGCTGGCTTCCAGATCGCGGTATTTGCGTTCGTGGGCATTGAGCTGGTGGGCACGACGGCAGCGGAGACCAAAGATCCCGAGAAGTCTCTCCCGCGCGCGATAAACTCTATTCCGCTGCGTATCATCATGTTCTACGTCTTCGCGCTGATCGTTATTATGTCCGTGACGCCGTGGAGCTCCGTGGTGCCAACCAAGAGCCCGTTCGTTGAGCTGTTCGTGCTGGTAGGCCTGCCTGCCGCCGCGAGCCTGATTAACTTCGTGGTGCTGACCTCTGCGGCATCTTCCGCGAACAGCGGCGTGTTCTCCACCAGCCGTATGCTGTTTGGCCTGGCGCAGGAAGGCGTGGCGCCGAGCGCGTTCGCCAAGCTGTCTAAGCGCGCGGTACCGGCAAAAGGGTTGACCTTCTCCTGCATGTGCCTGCTGGGCGGCGTGGTGATGCTCTACGTGAACCCAAGCGTGATTGGCGCGTTCACCATGATTACCACGGTCTCTGCGATCCTGTTTATGTTCGTCTGGACCATCATCCTCTGTTCATACCTGGTGTACCGCAAGCAGCGCCCGCACCTGCATGAAAAATCGATCTACAAGATGCCGCTGGGCAAGCTGATGTGCTGGGTATGCATGGCGTTCTTCGTCTTCGTGCTGGTTCTGCTGACGCTGGAAGATGATACCCGTCAGGCACTCATCGTCACGCCGCTGTGGTTTATCGCGCTGGGGCTGGGTTGGGTGTTTATCGGTAAGAAACGTATGGCAGGCGTAAGGTAAAAGCAAAACGGCAACTTCGGTTGCCGTTTTTAGTTTCTGCACCCTCTCCCCGTGAGAGAGGGCCGGGGTGAGGGCATCAGGCCGCAGCGGCCTTTTTTATTCCCCAGCTAATGCCCGCGGGAACAGAACGTTGTTCTCAAGGCTGATGTGTTCCATCAGGTCGTCAATCATTTCGTTAATGCCGTTGTACATCGCTTTCCACGTTGTGCACGCTTCTGGCGGCGGCGTGACGTTGTGGGTGGTGTGTTTGATCACTTCCAGCAGTTCGCCCGCATCATCATGCTCGCTTTCCATCACGCTGATAGGCCCCATCGCCTGGCTTCCCATTCCCTGCTTAATCATCGGGAAGAGGATCTGCTCTTCTTTCATCATGTGGCTGGAAAGCTCTTCGTGCAGCAGGGTCAGGTATTTGGCCAGACCGCGCGGTACGGACGGTTTGTCGGCATGGACGCGCTCAACTTTGGTTGCCTGCAGGATCAGTTCCGGCAGCTGTTCACGGTGACGGTCATGGTAACGTACGATGATATGGTCGATGATTTCAGCGAGCGGGGCGGCTCGCCAGTCTTTGTCGACGGGCTGCTCGGCCAGCAGCGCTAGCTCTGCTTCAATCACCTCCACGTCCAGCTCCTCGCGTGAGGCCGCACGCGCCAGGGTTTGCTTACCGCCGCAGCAGTAATCCATATCGTATTTACGGAACAGCGCAGAAGCGCGAGGAATGGAGAGCGCCAGCTCGCCAAGGGGTTGGTCGCGAAAGGCCATAGCAGTTACCTCGTCATCAATAATATAAGATGCATAATAAATGCATCTTTAAGCCAGCGCTATAACCCTTTAGAGGGAAGGGGAAAGGTGAGATGCAAATCACAAAAAAATACCCCATTTAACTCTCTGAATGGACTTAGGAAAGTGGTTTAGAAACTTTTTAAAGGTGTAGAAACAGTAAACAACCCGCCGCGCCTGCCGATATATCCACGTCAGACAAACCTGCATATAACAAAGGCAACGCATGTTTAAACGTATAAAAGTCATTACCCTTCTGATTTCGGTGCTGCTTGTGCTCGGCATCATGCAAGTGATTTCCGCGGGTATCTTTATCAACGCGCTGAATAACGATAAAGACAACTTCACCGTGTCGCAGCTCTCCAGCAAGAACGTGGCGGAGTTTACCGATGCGTGGATCAGCCTGAACCAGGCGCGCGTGACGCTGAACCGCGGGATGCTGCGTCTGCAAAGCAGCATGGCCTCTCAGATTAACGGTGGGCAGCTCAATGAGCTGGTCAACACGGCGAAAAATCTGCTCGCCGATGCGCAGGTCCATTACGATAAATACTATGCCCTGCCAAATACGCCGGGCCTGGACGAGAACCTGGCCAAGCGTCTGGAGGAGCAGTACCGCATTTACTCCTCAACGCTGACGCAAATGAACGTTCTGCTGAGCCAGGGCAATCTGGAAGACATGTTCAAGCAGAACGCGGAGCAAAAGCAGACCGCGATGCAGGCGGTTTACCGTGAATGGCGCGAAGCGCAGGCAACGCTTACCGATAAAGGCATCCAGGACAATGAGAGCGACTACAAGCGCATCCTGTGGATCCTCTCTGCGGTTATGCTGCTGGTGATTGTGGTGATTATCTCCAGCTGGGTAGCCATGCGCCGCGTGCTGCTGCTGCCTCTGGAAGAGGTGATTAACCATATTCGCGCCATTGCGGCAGGGGATTTAACCCAGCAGATTCAGGCTGAAGGTAAGAACGAAATGGCTATTCTGGCGCGCAACGTTCAGGAGATGCAGACTTCGCTGGCGAACACCGTGGGCGTGGTGCGTGAAGGCGCAGATACGATTTACACCGGTGCAGGCGAAATCTCTGCGGGCAGTAATGACCTATCTTCCCGTACCGAGCAGCAGGCCGCGTCTCTGGAAGAGACGGCAGCCAGCATGGAACAGCTGACGGCAACCGTGAAGCAGAACGCCGATAACGCGCGTCAGGCGTCCCGTCTGGCGCTGGACGCCTCCTCAACGGCGAAGAAGGGCGGGAACGTGGTGGAAGGCGTGGTGCGTACGATGGACGAAATCGCCACCAGCTCCAGTAAAATCGCGCAAATTACTAACGTGATCGACGGTATTGCCTTCCAGACTAACATCCTGGCGCTAAACGCGGCGGTGGAAGCGGCGCGCGCGGGCGAGCAGGGCCGTGGTTTTGCGGTGGTGGCTGGGGAAGTGCGTACTCTCGCCCAGCGCAGCGCCCAGGCGGCGAAAGAGATCAAAGCGCTGATCGATGATTCCGGCGAGCGCGTGAACGCGGGCTCCCAGCTGGTTAACGAAGCCGGGGAGACGATGGCGGAGATCGTCAATGCGGTCACCCGCGTCACCGACATCATGGGTGAAATTGCCTCGGCCTCTGACGAGCAGAGCCGCGGTATTGACCAGGTGGGCCAGGCGGTAGCCGAGATGGACCGCGTGACCCAGCAGAACGCCTCGCTGGTAGAGGAGTCTGCGGCCGCGGCGGCGGCGCTGGAAGATCAGGCTGCACGCCTGAACGAAGCGGTGGCGGTATTCAAAATCACCCGCAACCAGGCGGTTAAAGCGGCGCCGGTGAAAACCTATGTACCAAAAGCGCAGCCCGCAGCGGCGGTGTCTGAAGGGAACTGGGAAACGTTTTAACATCATACCGGGTAAGGCGGAGCCGCCACCCGGCAAAAATCACATCTCCGACGCCGGAACGACCCTCGGTTTTTCCGGCTTCGCTCTTACCGCCATCACCACCCCCACCACCAGCAGCGCGATCCCGCAGGCCGTGAATAACGGCGGCAAGCTCTGGCGCATCAGGAAGGTATAAAGCAGTCCGGCCAGAGTTTCGAAGACAATCAGCGGCCCTAAAATCACCGTTGGCAGCTTCTGGCTGGCAATGTTCCAGCACAGCGCGCCCACCCATGAGCAAAGCACCGCAATCGCCACCATCAGGCCGATAAACACCCAGGGTCTTGGCCCGAAGGGTTGGGCGAAGTCTGGCTGTTGATGGCCTAACCAGATGCATGCGCCGGCATAGCCCACCAGCGAGACGGGCAGCGTAACCAGCGCCTGCGCCGTCGCCCACATCATCGGGTGCTTGTCCGGGTTCTCCCGCAGCCAGCGCGCGTTGCGCAGGGCATACCATGCCCAGCACGCCACGGAAATGAACGCCAGCACAATGCCAGTACCGTAACGCCACAGGTCGACATCCGCCTGCCCATGACGCAGCTCGGCAATATTGACGCATACCAGCCCCACGGCGGTACATACCAGCGCTGGCGCCATTTTTGACCACGCCAGTTTGCCATCGCGGTGGCTGTAGAGCAGGTTAGCAAAGACGGGGATGACGACCGGCAGCGTGCCGATAATCATGGTAGATACCGGCGCACCGGTACGCTGAATGGCACTCGCGAGGCAAACGTAGTAGATAAGATTGCCCATCATGGTCAGCGCCAGCGCGGTACCCCAGTCCTGACGGCTGAGCTGACGCAATCGCGCGCGTCTCAGCCACGCCAGGGGCAGAGCAATCAGCCCGAGCGCCAGATAACGTCCGGTCGACTGCAGTATTGCCGGATACTCGGGCACGATCAGCGGGCCGACAAAAATCAGTCCCCACATCATCCCGGCCAGCAGGGCATACAAAACACCACTAATCATTTTTTCCATCCACAGGTATTTACGCTGCATGCAGTGTAGGAGGGGAAAATGCGCGCGTATTGTATGAGGTTGCGCATTAGCGCCGGGTGACCTGCTTCTGGTAGCGGACGGGGGTAATGCCGTAGCGGTGGGTAAACGCGCGGGTTAAATGCGACTGGTCGGTCAGTCCGGTCGCGGCGGCGACCTCTGCCGCGGGCATGCCGTGCGTGAGGAACGCTTTGGCGCGCCAGAGGCGAATGGCCATCAGCATCTGGTGCGGCGTCACGTGAAAATGGGCTTTGAACTGGCGCTGGAAGTGGTACGGACTGAGCGAAACGACGCTGGCCAGCTCGTCCAGCGTCAGGGCGCGCATATAGTTGTCGTGCAGATACTCGCGCACGCGTTCGAAGCGGTGCGCGCCTTCCTGAATCACAGGCGCGTGATGGGCCAGCGGCCGGAAGGTCTCAATCAGATCCAGCAGTAATCCTTTTTGCGCAAGCGGATCGTCCGTATGCCACAAGCCGTAAATGAGCCTGCCAATTTGCTGCGAGCGCAGCGGGTCATGACGCGTGACATCGCTAAACCACCAGTGCCGGAGGCCGGTCACCTCTTCCAGCAGATCGGGTTCGATATAGACCATCCGGTAGCGCCAGCCGCCTTCGGTGGCGGATTCGCCGGTATGGATCTCGTCCGGGTTCATGGTGACGACGGATTTTTCCGCCGCGAGATGCTGGGTACCGCGATAGCGAAAGCGCTCGGCACCGGTTTCAATCGTGCCGATCCCGAAGGCTTCATGGGTGTGAGGCTCAAAGGCGTAGTCAGAAATATGCGCATGATAAAGCTCCAGGCCCGGCAGCTGTGCCAGATGGCGAAAGCGTGCGCTGTCTCTTTCATCATTAAACTGTTCCGGTACGCCTTGCACGGTGAGCCTCCTCGTGGTCATCTTTTCATTATCAGAGATGATCGGGGTTTATGCACTAAACATCTTTGCCCGAACGGTTTTACGGTAATCCCCCGGTGAAACCGTTGTTTTATGCTTAAACTGGCGATTGAAGTGCGCAATATCCTGATATCCAACCGCATTCGCGATTTCCTGAATGCTTAGATTGGTGGATTGCAGCATTGTCATGGCGGATTCAATTCTGGCGGTTAATAAATACTGCAGAGGGGACATGTCGGTGGCATTTTTAAAGCGGCGATTAAAGTTGCGCAAACTCATGCCTGCCATATCTGCAAGATTCTGCATGGATATATCCGAGGCGCAGTTGGCTTTTATCCAGATTTGAATTTGAACAATATCTTCATCCGGATGGGGTTTGTTTTCTTCACTGTAACATTGACGTTCAAACTGGCTACGAATTTCATGGAAAAATGTCCGTTGAGTATGTGTGGCTACACGTTTCCCGTATATTGTTTCTATAAAATGGATCGTCAGATCTGACAGGGCCTTAACGCTCGCGGCGCAGAAAATATTATCGGCCTGAGTGAGAAAATGCTTTGTCTGTAATTTTACGCTGGGGTAGTCACGCGAGAATTGTTTGAAGTAGTGCCAGTGGGTGGTGGCGGGCTTTCCGTTGAGAAGTCCCGATTCCGCCAGAAAACAGCAGCCTGTTCCGACGGCGGCGATGCGGGTTCCGCGCGCGGCCTGCTCGGTCAGCCATTCCAGAAGTTCAGGCTGTTGTCTGACCACTGCGCGAGGATTGCGCCACAGGGCAGGAAGATAGATAACGTCATAGTGTCTGTCTTCGGCAAGGGTGGTATCGGCGGTAATGCTAAAGCCACTCTGCGTCAGGATGGGCTCGCTGTTTATGCCAATGGTATTCACCTTCAGAATATTCTCCGGGCGACAGAGCCTGAAGGGCGACTTCTCCGGTTTGTTCCTGCCTGCGTGGGATGTTGTTTTTTGCTCAGCTAAATAGCTACTGGCTGCGGCTTTCCACATTTCAATCGGAAGACTGAGACCGGAACTTAGCATGCGTTCACATAACACAAATCCTATTTGTGTATTTGTCATTTTTGATTAATACCTGTTTTGACTATTATTTTTGGTAGTTCATCGTTGCCGTGGCCCAAAAAGTCAGCGTTTTGGCTGGATTTTCATATTAGCTTTTTTCGGTGATTTGTAAACTAATATCTGAAATTATCGCGTTTGCTTAATAAAATAAATCCACGACCACGAGAGAATTAATTATGGTGAAATTACCCGTAATAACGGCTTTTGGCGGCTATGGTCCAGCTGGTCGTAGTTCTTCACATCATGCATTTCGTCGAATGATTATTGAGTCATTATCGGAAGAGGAAAGGCAGGAAACATTATTATCGTTAGCCATCCTGATGGGCGTGCTTAAATATGATGAAGGTGGTTATAGCGACATTTCCGGTAAAAGATTTACACCTGCTCAGGCCGCCGCGAGGATAAAAGACGAGGCGCTTGAGGGAACCCTTATCAGAAAAATCACGCGCGACTATTTTGATGTCGATGCTATTGCCGGCCATGCAAAAATGAATATGGTTTCAGGCGAAGAGGGATTCAGTTTTAATATATCTGCCAGGCAATTACCTCAACCCTTACCGGCGGGATGGCACGTTGAAGAATTAGCGGATCGGCGCGTCCGTATTACCGTTCAGGGAGAGATGGACTGTAAAATTGAGGCGTTGCTGCGCACGGAGGTTCAGGCTGCAGGGCTGTTGCCGCAGGGATTCCGTCCGGGCGACCATTACAATTCGCAGTTCCATCCGCGGGCGTTACAGATGGCGATTGTCGGGGCATCAGACGCCATCAACGCCCTGGGGATCCCGTGGCGAGAGATACAGGCCAAAATCACGCCGGATCAGCTCGGCGTCTATTCGGGCAATATCATGGGGCAGCTCGACGATTATGGCTTTGGCGGAATGCTGCAGTCGCGCCTGAAAGGCCATCGCGTCAGCGCCAAACAGTGCCCGCTGGGCCTGAACAGCATGTGCGCCGATTTCCTCAATGCCTATGTGCTGGGTAGCGTCGGTCATACCAGCGCCACGCTGGGGGCGTGCGCCACGTTTCTGTATAACCTGAATGCGGCAGTCGAAGATATCAAAGTGGGGCGCATTCGCGTAGCCGTCGTTGGCAGCGCCGAAGCGCCGGTTACCTCAGAAGTGATTGAAGGCTTCGATGCCATGGGTGCCCTGGCAACGGAGAGCAAGCTTAAGCACATTGATGAAACGAAAACGGCCGACTGGCGCAACAGCAGCCGCCCGTTTGGCAACAGCTGCGGTTTTGTTATCGCAGAATCCAGCCAGTATGTTGTGCTAATGGACGACGAGCTGGCGCTGCAGCTTGGCGCAGAGATCCACGGTTCGGTGGGGAATGTCTTCATCAACGCTGACGGCTTTAAACGTTCTATTGCGTCGCCGGGGCCGGGGAACTACATCACCATGGCGAAAGCCGTAGCCTCTGCGGTATCGATGGCCGGGATGGAGACGGTGCAGAAGGGATCGTTTATTCAGGCGCACGGCTCAAGCACGCCGAAGAATTGCGTCTCCGAGATCGATATTTTTGACCGCGTTGCGCAAGCCTTTTCGATTCGCGACTGGCCGGTGACGGCGGTGAAATCGTACCTCGGCCACTCTCTGGGCCCCGCCAGCGGCGACCAGCTAATCAGCTGCCTCGGCGTCTTCCGCTATGGTATTTTGCCGGGAATTAAAAGCGTGTCCCACATCGCGCCGCAGGTGAATAACGCGCGCTTAACCATTCCTCTTCACGACTGCAAATTAGAGGAAGACCAGGGACAAATCGCCTTTATTAATTCAAAAGGCTTTGGCGGTAATAATGCCACGGGGGTGGTTTACTCGCCAAAGCTTACCCATCAATGGTTGCGCAAACGCTATGGGGACGCTGTGTTTGCGGAATATCAACAGCGTAACCGTCAGGTGCGACGTCAGGCTAACGCTTACGACCAGGCGGCGTCACAGGGGGAGCTGAATGTCATTTATCTGTTCGGACAGCAGGGAATAAATGAGGAAGATATTAAGATTGATATGAATGGCATCACCATTCCTGGATTTGAAAAACCGATAACGTACGCGACGGATAAAGAATACCCGGACTTTTAATCGTTATATCTGATTTTATTATTAATAAATATGAGCGGGCCGGGTAAGGGAAATTACCCGGCCGCAGGAAAGAACGGTGACACCGTTAAAGAATGGCTTTAATGCTCTGCGGCAGCGGCGTTGTTGCGCGCCCGATCAGTTTGCTCAGCGTATGGCTATCGTCAAAGAGTCCCCCTTTGGACGCACCCACATCGGAGTCCGCCAGCATATCTGCCAGCCCGGCAGGCAGGCCGACGCTTTTCAGCGCGGCGGCAAAATCCGCTTCACTGAGATTCTGATAGGCTACCGGCTTCCCGCTCTGTTTGCTGAGTTCAGCCGCCAGTTCGCTCAGCGTCCAGCCGTGGTCGCCCGCCAGTTCATAGACCTTGCCCGCGTGGCCCTCTTCTGCGATCACTTTCGCTGCCGCCGCGGCATAGTCTGCACGGGTGGCAGAGGCAATTTTGCCTTCGCCTGCCGCACCAATAAACACGCCGTGTTCCAGCGCAGGCGGCGCGCTCGCCAGGTAGTTTTCGGTATACCAGCCATTGCGCAGCAGGGCATAAGGAATGCCGGATGCCGCCAGCGCTTTTTCAGTGGCAACGTGTTCAACGTGCAGGCCCAGCGGGGAGTTGTCCGCATGCAGCAGGCTGGTGTAGGCGATAAATTTCACACCAGCCGTTTTGGCGGCGTTAATTACGTTCTGGTGCTGGGTCGCGCGCTGGCCGACTTCGCTGGAAGAGATCAGCAGCAGCTTATCCACGCCGCTCAGCGCGGCGGTGAATGCGGCTTCATCCGTGTAGTCCGCCTGACGAACCACAATTCCCTGCTGGCTTAAGGCCTGCGCTTTCGCCGGGTTACGTACGATGGCCACAATCTGGCTGGCCGGTACGGTTTTCAGCAGCTGTTCGATAACGAGATGGCCAAGCTGGCCGGTAGCGCCGGTAATCGCGATCATGATGAATCTCCTTCGTGTTTGTCTGGTGTTGTGGCACACTAGCACCATAGCTAACTTTTAGTAAGTACGTACGAAAAGGTAAGTATGAAAACAACGATACCGACGCTCAGCGAACAAATGCGCGATGGCAATCTTTTCGCGGAACAGTGTCCTTCACGCGAGGTGCTCAAACACGTCACCAGCCGCTGGGGTGTCCTGATTCTGCTGGCCCTGCGCCAGGGAACGCATCGCTTTAGTGATCTGCGCCGTAAAATGGGCGGGGTGAGCGAAAAAATGCTGTCCCAGTCGCTCCAGGCGCTGGAGCAGGACGGGTTTGTCGATCGCGTATCCTATCGGGTGGTGCCGCCGCACGTAGAGTATAGCCTGACGCCGATGGGCGTTGAGGTGAGCGAGAAGGTCGCCGCGCTGGCGGACTGGATTGAGGTGAATACGCCGAAGGTGATGGCGAATCGGGACGATCGCGCGGCGTAAACGCCGGGTAAGTAGGGCCTGATGCCCTCACCCTGACCCTCTCCCACAGGGAGAGGGAACAAAGTTGCCGTTTTGTTTTTACTTACTCAAATCCACCTGATAAATCGCGAACCCAATATCATCCGTTGCGACCTGTTTCATCGGATACTGTGCCTTGTCCTTAATGAACGCGGCAGCTTTATCAGACGGTGACGTTTCGAAGCGGATATCCAGTTTCGTTTCGCTGTGGATCGGCGCCAGACGCCAGTTGTTGTCCACTGCCGGATGAATTTCGCCCGCCTTCTTCGACTCCGCGCTGATCCACGCCGCCAGCACCGAGCGGTTCTCGTCCGGCGAGGCAAAGGCGATGTGGCTATCTCCCGTACCGGCAAACTTACCGCCGTAGGCGCGGTAGTTGTTGGTCACCACCAGGAAGGTGGCATTCGGGTCGATCGCCTTGCCGTTGAAGGTCAGGTTTTTGATGCGCTCCGCCTGCGGGTTGATCGCCTGACACTCGCCGTCATATTTAGCCGGCTGGGTGACGTCAATCTGGTAGTCCACGCCGTCGATCACGTCGAAGTTATAGGTACGGAAGCCGTCCCAGTTAATCAGCGACTGCGGCTTACTGCTGTGCGGGTCAATCTGGTTAAACTGTCCGGCAGAGCACTCTAGCCACTCTTTCACCTCCTGGCCCGTCGCTTTTACCACCACCAGCGTGTTTGGATAGAGATAGAGATCGGCGGCGTTACGGAAGGTCAGCTGGCCCTTTTCGACTTCCACATAGCTTGCCGGGTCATTCTTACGCCCGCCCACCTTGAATGGTGCAGCGGCTGACAGGACCGGCAGTTTTGCCAGATCCGGATCGCCCTGCACAAAGTGTTTGGCATAGGCTTTCTGCGCCATGTTGACGACCTGAACGGTCGGGTCGTCCTGCACCAGCGCCAGGAAGCTGTACATGTTGTCGGCGGATTTGCCGATCGGCTTGCTGACGAATTCGCGAGTGGCGTCGTGATCGTGCTTCAGCACGTCGACCAGTTTTTTATCTTCCGCCGCCAGAGATTTTTTAGCCGCAGCGTCGTAAATCGGGCGCGCTTCGGCTTTTGACTGCGTCACCTTCCAGCTGCCGCCGTCGTTATTCAGCACCAGATCCACCACGCCAAGATGGTCACCCCACATGCCCGGCATCACCGACGGCACGCCGTTGAGCGTCCCTTTCTCAATGTCCGCCCCTTTGATGCTGGCGAAATCTTTGCCCGGGAAGACCGCGTGGGCGTGGCCGAACAGGATCGCGTCGACGCCCGGAACTTCACTCAGATAGTAAACGGAGTTTTCTGCCATGGCCTGGTAGGGATCGGCGGAGAGACCCGAGTGGGCGACAACGACCACCAGATCGGCACCTTTTTCGCGCATTTCCGGCACGTATTTGCGCGCGGTTTCGGTGATGTCGTTAACGGTCACCTTACCGTCGAGGTTGGCCTTATCCCACGTCATGATCTGCGGCGGGACAAAACCGATATAGCCGATTTTCAGCGTCTGTTTGTTACCGTCCTGGTCGACGACGTTTGTCTCTTTAATGAGGTAAGGAGTAAAGAGCGGTTTTTGCGTCTTAACGTCAATGATATTGGCGTTAACGTACGGGAATTTCGCACCGGCGAGCGCATCGTGCAGGTATGTCAGACCGTAGTTGAATTCGTGGTTACCGAGGTTGCCGACGGTGTAATCCAGGGTGTTCATCGCTTTATAAACAGGATGGATCTCGCCTTTTTTCAGTCCCCTTGTCGCCATGTAATCCCCGAGCGGACTACCCTGAATGAGATCGCCATTGTCGACCAGTACGCTATTTTTCACTTCACCGCGCGCGGCATCGATCAAGCTTGCCGTGCGTACCAGGCCAAATTTTTCCGTCGGAGTATCTTTGTAGTAATCGAAGTCCATCATGTTGCTGTGCAGATCGGTCGTTTCCAGAATACGCAGATCTACCGTCGCCGCCTGCGCGCTCGTTGCAATCAGCGTCACCAGAAGCGTTGCACTAAACTTAATCATCAGAGGAGTCCTTTTTTCGATGTAGACCACAAAAGAGTATGTATCTATAGCTTGTTGCTTACAGAAATGTGAATCCTGACAGAAAAAAGTAACCTGAAACCGGAATTGCTTCACAGATAGCGGAATTATTCACATTACGATATAACTAAAACAAAGAGTTAACCTCACTGCGTTAACAAAGAGGTGGAAAATGCTAGATAAAATTTGTCAGCTCGCACGGGATGCGGGAGATGCCATCATGCAGGTGTATGACGGCAGTAAACCTGTGGAGGTTGTCAGCAAAGCCGACGATTCTCCGGTCACGGCAGCGGATATTGCGGCGCATAAGGTGATCCTTAAAGGGTTACAGGCCTTAACGCCGGACATCCCTGTTCTGTCAGAAGAAGCGCCGCAAAGCTGGGACGAACGCCAGCACTGGCAGCGCTACTGGCTGGTCGATCCGCTGGACGGGACAAAAGAGTTCATCAAGCGCAACGGTGAATTCACCGTCAATATCGCCCTGATTGAGAAGGGCAAAGCGGTGCTGGGCGTGGTCTACGCGCCGGTGATGAAAGTGATGTACAGCGCTGCAGAAGGGAAGGCGTGGAAGGAAGAGTGCGGCGTGCGCAAGCAGATCCAGGTGCGCGATGCGCGTCCACCGTTGGTGGTAATTAGCCGCTCGCACGGCGACAGCGAACTGCGGGAGTACCTGCAGCAGCTGGGTGAACACCAGACCACCTCGATTGGCTCATCGCTGAAATTCTGCCTGGTAGCGGAAGGTCAGGCGCAGCTGTATCCTCGCTTTGGGCCAACCAACGTCTGGGATACCGCGGCTGGTCATGCCGTTGCCGCGGCCGCCGGGGCGCATGTTCATGACTGGCAGGGCAAGCCGCTGGACTATACCCCGCGCGAATCCTTCCTCAACCCCGGCTTCCGCGTCTCTATTTACTGAGCCAGCAGCTTATGCAGCAGGTCGACAACCTGCTGCACCTCTTCCTGGGTTAACGCGCCGTCTTTCGCCCACTGTACGCGGCCCTCTTTATCCAGCACGATAATCGCAGAGCTCTCTTCCTCCAGCTGCCAGGCCTTACGGGTTACGCCGTTGCTGTCGACGATAAACTGCGACCACGGATAGAGCTTTTTATTGCTCTCAAGGCTGGAGCGCACAAACATCCCGGATCCCGGAATGGCGTCATCGGTATTCACAATTGTGGTGGTCTGGTAGCGGTCATGCGGGAATTTTGCAGATTTGATCGCTTCCACCAGGCTGGCATTTTTCTCTTTTGCGGATGTACGACCGGCAATATGTTGTACAACTCTCACTTTGCCCGCGAGCTGCGCGCTATTCCAGGGTTTGTAGCTAAACTTATCATTGTCGAGAATCAGTTCTCCCCGGTCAGCAATGCCGACTGGCGGTACACGTTGTCCTTTTTCAATGCTGTGAGCGGAAGCCCACAGGGGCAGTAGCAGGCAGGCTGCTGCAAGGATATTACGTAGGGTCATGGCGTTTCCTTATTGTTTGCAGGTGATCCGACCACTTGGTCTTACGCTTTTAATCATAAGTGCGATCAATGGGGTTTTCCCGCAATCCCGATGCCAGTTTGCGGGCGAACGCACATATCCATGAAAAAACGACGGCTTATACTGCGCCCGGTCACGCTTTGCAAAGATTATTCTGAATTATTGTAATCAAACGGTAAATAAACTTATGCACACTGGGTAACACCGTAGTTCTGGTCTATAGTCATTGGGCATCAAAATTTGCGCTCAGGACAGTCGGGCCGATTGTGGCACCGCAAGAGCGTATGATTCGCAGGAGATACAAGAATGAAAATTTTCCAACGCTACAACCCGCTTCAGGTGGCGAAGTACGTGAAGATCCTGTTCCGTGGACGGTTGTATATCAAGGATGTTGGCGCTTTTGAGTTTGATAAGGGCAAGATCCTTGTCCCAAAAGTGAAGGACAAACAGCACCTTTCTGTGATGTCCGAAGTCAACCGTCAGGTTATGCGTCTGCAAACTGAGATGGCTTAACCAAAGTGCTATGCAGTAGTTAAAAAAACGGCTCCCAATGGGAGCCGTTGATGTTTGTAGGGGGGCGCTTTACGCCGACACCTTCTCTTCCGCGTCCGGCAGCTTCGGTACCAGTACGGTCGGTTTGTTGTCGATGCGCGTCACCAGCAGCTGATCGATGCGGTAGTTATCAATATCCACCACCTCAAACTTGTAGCCGGAGAACTTCACCGAGTCGGTACGTTTCGGGATCTTACGCAGCATAAACATCATAAAGCCGCCGATGGTCTCGTAGTTACCGGACTGCGGGAACTCGTCGATATCCAGCACGCGCATCACGTCTTCAATCGGTGTGCCGCCATCAATCAGCCATGAATTATCGTCACGCTGAACAATCTGCTCTTCCAGCCCCTGGCCAACCAGGTCGCCCATCAGCGTGGTCATCACGTCGTTCAGGGTGATAATCCCTACCACCAGCGCGTATTCGTTCATGATAACCGCGAAATCTTCCCCGGCGGTTTTGAAACTTTCCAGCGCTTCTGAGAGCGTCAGGGTGTCCGGTACAATCAGGGTGTTACGGATCTGCACGCCGCTGTTGAGCGCCAGGCTTTGGTTTGCCAGCACGCGGTTCAGCAGGTCTTTGGAGTCGACATAACCGATGATGTGGTCAATATCTTCATTACAGACCAGGAACTTAGAGTGCGGATGCTGCGCTACTTTGTTCTTCAGGCTCTGCTCATCTTCATGTAAATCGAACCAGATAATGTTCTCACGGCCCGTCATGGAAGACGGCACGGTACGGGATTCCAGTTCGAATACATTCTCAATCAGCTCGTGTTCCTGCTTGCGCAGCACCCCGGCCAGCGCGCCGGCTTCCACGACCGCATAAATGTCGTCAGACGTGATGTCGTCTTTACGCACCATCGGCAGCTTAAAGATGCGGAAAATCACGTTCGCCAGGCCGTTGAAGAACCACACCAGCGGGCGAAACACGTACAGACAGAAGCGCATCGGGTTGATGATACGCAAAGCCACAGCTTCTGGCGCAATCATACCGATGCGTTTCGGGGTCAGGTCTGCAAAGAGGATGAACAGGCCGGTTACCAGCGAGAAGGAGAGGATAAAGCTCAGCTGTTCGGCCAGTTCAACGGACATGTACTGCACAAACAGGCTATAAAACGCCGGGGAAAACGCCGCATCACCCACGATACCGCCGAGGATGGCGACCGCGTTGAGGCCAATCTGCACCACGGTGAAGAACATGCCGGGGTTTTCCTGCATTTTCAGAATGCGGGTGGCATTGATGTTGCCTTCATCGGCAAGCAGCTTCAGTTTGATTTTACGGGACGCGGCCAGCGAGATCTCAGATATCGAGAAAAACGCGCTGACGGCAATCAGACAAAGTATTACTAAAATACTGTTTAACATAGTTTATCCGGCTTCTCGCCAGATCCTCAGAAGGGGAGTTGATACCATTTGTGTGAAAACACATTGAAAATCAGCTCGTAGCGTTGAGCCGATTATTTCAGCGGGTAGTATAGCGTAAAGAGATGTAAATCTGCCAGAGGTCACATTTTGACGAAGGTGGCCGGAAGGGGCGGCTAATGTGTGGTTGTTATATGATGAGACAACGCTGTCGTTTGCTTAAGTGCCACGCGGCTCGCGTGGCACTGGATCGGCAATCAGGCCAGCTGTGGCGGCAGGCATACGCCGATGCCCCCGATACCGCAGTAGCCGTACGGGTTTTTATGCAGATACTGCTGGTGATCGTCCTCGGCATAGTAGAACGGTTTCGCGGTGGCGATTTCCGTCGTCACCTCGCGCGTATCGCCCGCTTCACGCATGGCCTGCTGGAAACGCTCAAGGCTGGCGCGCGCGGCGGCATCCTGCTCCGGAGTGAGCGGATAAATAGCCGAGCGATACTGTGTGCCGTGGTCGTTGCCCTGACGCATGCCCTGCGCCGGGTCGTGGTTCTCCCAGAAGACCTGCAGCAGCTGTTCGTAGCTGATTACCGCAGGGTCATAGACCACGCGCACCGCTTCCGCATGCCCGGTTTCGCCGGAGCAGACTTCGCGATAGGTAGGGTTCGGCGTGTAGCCGCCCGTGTAGCCAGCCGCCGTGCTGTAAACGCCGGGCAGCTGCCAGAAGAGGCGCTCAACGCCCCAGAAACAGCCCATGGCGAACAGGGCGATTTCCATTCCCTCCGGCACGTTGGTCATGGAATGGTTATTGACGGCGTGTAAGGTCGCCACAGGCATAGGGGTGTTGCGTCCCGGTAATGCATCGGTTTGTGAAACCAGATGCTTTTTGTCGAATAAACTCACGATGGGGCCTCCCGGGGTGCGATGTTTCAGTTAAGGTTGTCACGAAGCGTTTAATTGAACACAATAAATGCGCTGAATCAGTCTAGATTTAATCATAAGAAATATTTGGGTGTTACACCCGTTTTCAACCCGCGATTCGGGTTTTTGGCCACAGGCCGTATTTTGCCGCGGAGCGGCACTTCATTTGCTTCCAGGGTGGAAACAGGGATATTCAGGAGAAAACGTGACAAAAATCCGCCAGTTATGTTTAGTCAGTGTGTTGCTGACAAGCGGGATTGCCAGCGCGGCGAATGTCCGTTTGCAGGTTGAGGGGTTATCCGGGGCGCTACAAAAAAACGTGCGTGCGCAGCTATCGACCATCCAGAGTGATGAGGTGACGCCGGACCGGCGTTTTCGCGCGCGCGTGGATGACGCCATCCGTGAAGGGCTGAAAGCGCTGGGGTATTACGAACCCACCATTGATTTCGATCTCCGCCCGCCGCCAAAGAAGGGGCGCCAGGTCCTTATTGCCCGCGTTTCGCCGGGTGAGCCGGTACTGATTGGCGGCACGAACGTCATCCTGCGCGGCGGGGCGCGTACCGACCGGGATTATCTGGACCTGCTCAGCACGCGGCCGAAAGTCGGTACCGTGCTTAACCACGGCGACTACGACCATTTCAAAAAAGAGCTGACGAGCGTTTCCCTGCGTAAGGGCTACTTTGACAGCCAGTTCAATAAAAGCCAGCTGGGGATTGCGCTGGATCGGCGTCAGGCCTTCTGGGATATCGACTACGACAGCGGAGAACGCTACCGCTTTGGCGATGTCACGTTTGAAGGTTCGCAAATTCGTGAAGAGTATCTGCAAAACCTCGTGCCGTTCAAAAAAGGGGATTACTACCAGTCGAGGGACCTGGCGGAACTGAACCGTCGTCTTTCCGCTACCGGCTGGTTTAACTCCGTGGTTGTCGCACCGGAATTTGATAAGTCTCGCAAAACGAAGGTGTTGCCGCTGCATGGCGTTGTCTCGCCGCGCACCGAGAACACCATTGAGACCGGTGTTGGCTACTCGACGGATGTTGGACCACGCGTGAGAACCTCGTGGAAAAAACCGTGGATGAACTCGTACGGTCACAGCCTGACCACCAGCCTGAGCCTCTCTGCGCCCGAGCAGCAGCTGGATTTCAGCTACAAAATGCCGCTGCTGAAAAATCCGCTTGAGCAATATTACCTTGTGCAGGGCGGTTTTAAGCGCACCGACTTGAACGACACCAAGCAGGACTCTACGACCCTTGCGGTCTCACGCTTCTGGGATCTCTCCAGCGGCTGGCAGCGCGCCATTAACCTGCGCTGGAGCCTGGACCACTTTACCCAGGCCAACGTCACCAATACCACCATGCTGCTTTATCCAGGCGTGATGATCAGCCGTACCCGCTCGCGCGGGGGACTGATGCCGACCTGGGGCGACTCACAGCGCTACTCCATTGATTATTCCAACTCCGCCTGGGGCTCCGACGTGGATTTCTCGGTGATTCAGGCGCAAAACGTCTGGATCCGCACGCTGTATGACAAACACCGCTTTGTGATGCGCGGCAATCTCGGCTGGATTGAAACGGGAGACTTCGAGCGCGTTCCGCCGGATCTGCGCTTCTTCGCCGGGGGCGACCGCAGCATTCGTGGGTATAAGTACAAATCGATCTCACCTGAGAACGAAAAAGGCCAGCTAATCGGTGCGTCAAAACTGGCGACGGGATCGCTGGAGTATCAGTACAACGTCAGCGGAAAGTGGTGGGGCGCCATGTTTGTTGACGGCGGTGAAGCGGTGAACGATATCCGCCGCAGCGACTTTAAAACCGGCGCGGGCGTGGGCGTACGCTGGCAGTCACCCGTCGGGCCCATCAAGCTCGATTTCGCCGTGCCTGTCGGCGACAAAGAAGAGCACGGATTACAGTTTTACATCGGTCTGGGGCCTGAATTATGAGTTTATGGAAGAAAATAAGCCTCGGGGTGCTGATTTTTATCGTGCTGCTGCTCGGTACGGTGGCGTTTCTGGTGGGAACGACGACCGGGCTGCATTTGCTGTTTAACGCTGCGAACCGCTGGGTGCCGGGGCTGGAGATTGGCCAGGTAACGGGCGGCTGGCGCGATCTGCGTCTGAAGAACATCCGCTACGAGCAGCCGGGCGTGGCGGTTAACGCCGGGGAGTTCCACCTGGCGGTCAAGCTGGGCTGCCTGCGCGACAGCAAGCTCTGCGTCAACGATCTGTCGCTGAAAGACGTCAACGTGGCGATAGATTCGAAAAAAATGCCGAAGTCTGCGCCGGTCGAGGAGGAGGACAGCGGTCCGCTGAATCTCTCCACGCCGTACCCGATCGCGCTCTATCGGGTCGCGCTCGATAACGTCAATATCAAAATCGACGACACTACCGTGTCCGTGATGGATTTCACCTCCGGCCTGCGCTGGCAGGAGAAAAACCTCACCCTGACGCCGACGTCCCTGCAGGGCTTGCTGATCGCGCTGCCGAAGGTGGCCGACGTGGCGCAGGAAGAGATCGTCGAGCCGAAGATCCAGAATCCGCAGCCGGAAGAAAAACCGCTGGGCGAAACGCTTAAAGACCTCTTCTCGAAGCCTGTGCTGCCGGAAATGACCGACGTTCATCTGCCGCTGAACCTCAACATCGAGGAGTTCAAAGGCGAGCAGCTGCGCCTGACCGGCGATACCGATCTGACGGTCTACACCATGCTGCTGAAGGTCAGCAGCATTGACGGCAACATGAAGCTCGACGCGCTGGATATCGACACCAACCAGGGCTCGGTGAATGCGTCAGGCAACGCCCTGCTGCGCGACAACTGGCCGGTAGATATCACCCTCAACAGCGCGCTTAACATTGACCCGCTGAAAGGCGAAAAGGTGAAGGTCAAAGTGGGCGGGGCGCTGCGCGATAAGCTGGATATCGGGGTGAATCTCTCCGGCCCGGTGGACATGGTCCTGCGCGCGCAAACGCAGCTGGCGGAAGCCGGGCTGCCGCTCAATCTGGAGGTTGTCAGCAAGCAGCTTTACTGGCCGTTCACCGGTGAAAAACAGTTCCAGGCCGATGACCTGAAGCTGAAGCTGAGCGGCAAGATGACCGACTACACGCTCTCGTTCCGCACCGCGGTGAAGGGGCAGGGCGTGCCGCCCGCGAACATCACGCTGGATGCGAAGGGCAACGAACAGCAGGTCAACCTCGATAAGCTGACCGTCGCGGCGCTGGAAGGTAAAACCGAGCTGACCGCGCTGCTCGACTGGCAGCAGGCGATCAGCTGGCGCGGCGAGCTGAAGCTGACGGGCATTAACACCGCCAAAGAGGTGCCGGACTGGCCGTCGAAACTGGATGGCCTGATTAAAACCCGCGGCAGCCTGTACGGCGGTACGTGGCAGATGGACGTGCCGGAAATCAAGCTCACCGGGAACGTGAAGCAGAACAAGGTTAACGTTGAAGGCTCGGTGAAAGGCAACAGCTATCTGCAGTGGGTAATCCCGGGGCTGCACGTGGCGCTGGGCCGCAACACGGCGGATATCAAAGGCGAGCTGGGGGTGAAAGATCTCAATCTGGATGCCACCATCAATGCGCCGAATCTCGACAATGCCCTGCCGGGGCTGGGCGGCACGGCGAAAGGTCTCGTGAAAGTGCGCGGTACGGTGGAGGCGCCGCAGCTGCTGGCGGACATTACCGCCAATAACCTGGGCTGGCAGGAGCTGAGCGTTGCCCGCGTCCGCGTGGAAGGGGATGTGAAATCTACCGATCAGATCGGCGGTAGCCTGAACCTGCGCGTGGAGCGCATTTCTCAGCCGGACGTGAACATTAACCTGGTCACCCTGGACGCCAAAGGGAACGAGAAGCAGCACGACCTCCAGCTGCGCGTGCAGGGCGAGCCGGTCTCCGGCCAGCTTCACCTCACCGGCAGCTTCGACCGCAAGGAAGAACGCTGGAAAGGTCTGCTTGATAACACGCGTTTCAATACGCCGGTCGGGCCGCTGGCGCTCTCGCGATCCATTGCCCTCGACTACCGCAATGCCGAGCAGAAGATCAGCATTGGGCCACACTGCTGGACCAACCCGAATGCGGAGCTGTGCGTGCCGCAGACCATCGATGCGGGTGCGGAAGGGCGCGCGCAGATTAACCTCAATCGCTTCGATCTGGCGATGCTGAAGCCGTTTATGCCGGATACGACCCAGGCCAGCGGCGTCTTCAGCGGGAAAGCCGATGTGGCCTGGGACACCACCAAAGAGGGGCTGCCGCAGGGCAGCGTCACGCTGTCCGGGCGTAACGTGAGGGTGACGCAGGAGGTCAATGACGCGCCGCTGCCGGTGGCGTTCGACACCCTGAACCTGAGTGCCGATCTGCATAACAATCGCGCACAGCTGGGGTGGACGATCCGCCTGACCAACAACGGTCAGCTGGACGGGCAGGTCCAGATTACCGATCCGCAGGGACGGCGTAATCTGGGCGGCAACGTCAACATCCGTAACTTCAACCTGGCGATGGTGAACCCGATTTTCGCGCGCGGGGAAAAAGCGGAGGGTATGCTGAACGCTAACCTGCGCCTGGCAGGTAACGCGCAAAGCCCGCAGCTGTTCGGTCAGATGCGGCTCAGCGGCGTGGATATCGACGGCAACTTCATGCCGTTTGACATGCAGCCCAGCCAGATCGCAATGAACTTCAACGGCATGAGCTCGACGCTGAGCGGCTCGGTATTAACGCAGCAAGGGCAAATCAACCTGAGTGGCGACGCGGACTGGAGCCAGCTCGACAACTGGCGCGCCCGTATTGCCGCGAAGGGCAGTAAGGTGCGCATCACCGTACCGCCGATGGTGCGCCTGGACGTATCGCCTGATGTGGTCTTTGAAGCCACGCCAAGCCTCTTCACGCTTGACGGACGCGTCGACGTCCCGTGGGCGCGCATTGTGGTTCACGACGTGCCGGAAAGCGCGGTCGGCGTCTCAAGTGATGAAGTTATGCTCAATGAAAATCTGAAACCTGTCGAACAGAAGAGCGCGGGCATACCAATTAATAGTAACCTTATCGTGCACGTGGGGAATAACGTGCGGTTGGATGCGTTTGGGCTGAAGGCGAGGCTCACGGGCGACCTGAAGGTGGCGCAGGATAAACAAGGTCTTGGCCTGAACGGGCAAATTAATATTCCTGAAGGACGATTCCACGCCTATGGTCAGGATCTGATTGTCCGTAAAGGCGAGCTGCTGTTCTCCGGTCCACCGGATCAACCCCTGTTGAACATCGAAGCGATTCGTAACCCGGAAGCGACGGAAAACGACGTCATTGCTGGCGTACGCGTTACCGGTTCTGCCGACGAACCGAAGGCGGAGATCTTCTCTGACCCGGCGATGTCGCAGCAGGAAGCCCTCTCTTACCTGCTGCGTGGACAAGGTCTGGACAGCGGACAAAACGACAGTGCAGCGATGACCTCGATGTTAGTCGGTCTGGGGGTTGCACAAAGTGGGCAGGTTGTGGGTAAAATCGGCGAGACGTTCGGCGTAAGCAATCTGGCGCTGGACACCCAGGGCGTGGGTGACTCCTCGCAGGTGGTGGTCAGCGGCTATGTGCTGCCGGGTCTGCAGGTAAAATATGGTGTGGGGATCTTTGACTCACTGGCAACACTCACGCTACGCTATCGCCTGATGCCTAAGCTATATCTGGAAGCAGTGTCCGGCGTAGACCAGGCTCTTGATCTGCTCTATCAGTTTGAGTTTTAGCAATGCGAATATTTGTCTACGGCAGTTTACGAACCAAGCAAGGCAACAGTCACTGGATGACCAATGCCCTGCTGTTGGGTAATTACAATATCGAGAACTACCAGTTGTACAGCCTGGGCCACTATCCAGGCGCGGTTCCGGGCGAAGGAACAGTACAGGGTGAAGTGTATCGTATTGATAATGCGACACTTGCCGAACTTGATGCCTTGCGCACCAGGGGCGGTGAATACGCACGCCAGTTGATCCAGACGCCGTACGGAAGTGCGTGGATGTATGTCTACCAGCGTCCGGTCGAAGGGTTAACGCGGATTGTAAGCGGTAACTGGTTAGACAGAGACCAGTACTGAAAAACGACAACGCCACCGTGAGGTGGCGTTGTTTTTTTGTTCCTTCAACTCTCTTCTGTATCCCGGCGCCGGGTTAAAAAAAGAGGAACGAACAGCATGATATAGGGGGCAATAAGCCATAACAAACACAGGGCGCGTGAACGGCCATAGTAGTTTATGCACCGCGTATTGCTTGAAATGACGGGCAGGAAAAACAGTAAAAACAGCAGAATCGCATAATCGCTTCGATAAGGGATCCATAAGTAAAACAAAAACCAGGCAAGCTGGAATGTCATGATGCAGAGATACTGCCATTTGCTGTCTTTGCCGTAACAGTCAAACGCCTTTATGTAGCCCATCTTTATGCTTTGAAGAAAGAAACTTAGCATGTATAACGCTCACGATCGCGACGGTCAGGAGTGTGCTCGTCAGCAACGCCCCTAAAAAATAGCTGTGGGTGATATCAGTAGCACCCGAGCCTAAAGTATGTAATTTACTATATCCTCTATCTACTGCAACAAAAAGCGTATATAGCCCGATGTTAATACAGAACTGAAGCAGACAAGAAGTGATAATATTCCCTGGGATTCTTTTTAATAGAGTAAGTGACGCATGAATAATACTTGCTGATAGAGCGAAGTAAAGCCCGTTAAATAAACTGGATAGTAATGAGCTATTTATTTCACTGAAAATTAAATTATCGCTTCCATAGTACCATGACAGATATTCAATATACGTATTTCTTCCAAATATAAAGGAGGCAATAATAAGAACGAATAGGCTCACAATATGGCTTTTCTTACTCATAATTTTGCTCCCTTAGATAGCAGTTCCCTCATCGTTTTACTGGCTTCTAGCTGATCTTTGATTATGGCAAGGTCACGAGTATTGTGGTTATATTTTGCAATAGCGGTTGGCGTACCTTTACCACCATTGTCCATAAAGAAGACAATATCCTTACGACCATAAAGAAGAACTTGTGGGATGGGATCCCGCCCATAACTCACCGCCTGCGGCAGGGAGTGGATAGACTCTGTCGTGAGGAACCGAGGAATATTTTCATGCTCAATATTACCTAAAGGCGTTGTGGCAACAAGAGATCCAATAAAATCGGTCGTATATACTAACGCATCTGTATCTTTGGTCGTTACTTTCGAGCCCGTAATATATTTTATCTGTTGCTAAAGGGTAATATCTTTAGGGGAAACCTTAACGCCATCCATAAACATATCTTGCATGCGTTTTAGCTGAATGACAGTTCGGTGCAGCTGAGTCAAAGAGGGCTGATTTCCCCAATAGAAGGCATAAGGCCATCACGGGAATAAAGTCGTTCAATGATAAAATAAATCCCAGTTGGGCGGGCAACATTAATGTTAATGGATGACATATGAATTCTATAATGAAGGTGGATTAATGTTCATCATGACAGTATGTTGTGAACAGCCAGGCTATTCAACCACTCCCACCATAAATGATAGGACGTCTTTTCTGTTTTTAATGTCCAAATCAAAAAGAAAGGGATTTTTCTTAAATAACCCGTTTTTGCCGATTTTAACCAAATAAATAAAAAAGCCCCGACCAGCGGGGCTTTATCGATCGGCAGTAAGAATTACTTCTTAGCAGCGCGTTCGAAAGAGGCGATGATTTCAGCTTTCGCCGCTTCTGCGTTGTCCCAGCCGTCAACCTTAACCCACTTGCCTTTTTCGAGGTCTTTGTAGTGCTCGAAGAAGTGGCTGATCTGCGCTTTCAGCAGCTCTGGCAGGTCGTTCACATCTTTAATGTGATCGTATTCTTTGCTCAGCTTGGTGTGCGGTACCGCAACCAGTTTCGCATCTTCACCGGCTTCGTCGGTCATTTTCAGCACGCCAACTGGACGGCAGCGAATGACTGAGCCTGGCTGCAGTGGGTATGGCGTTGGGACCAGCACGTCAACCGGATCTCCGTCCAGAGACAGGGTGTTGTTGATGTAACCGTAGTTGCACGGGTAGAACATCGCGGTAGACATAAAGCGGTCAACGAACAGCGCACCAGTGTCTTTGTCGATTTCGTATTTGATCGGATCTGCGTTAGCCGGGATTTCGATAACTACGTAGATGTCTTCTGGCAGTTCTTTACCCGCAGGGACGTTGAGTAAGCTCATGTCGGTGTCCTTTAAAATGGATGGTAAACAAGTGGCAGGTATTATAGCCAACTCGCGCTGAATGTCTCCGCCTGTTTTCGCTTTCTCTCCCCGCTTTCACCACTTTTCAGACCGATTCCATGACAGGAAAATCCATAAACTCAGCCGCATTTTTCATGGCGAAATGAAAGCGATTACAAACTTGTGATTAACGTTTTATTCACTTTTCTGAAGTGTGATGTAACGCAATTCGTTACATATTTCATGGGCTATAGTCATTCCGCAGAACATCTTTTAACCAACAATAACTCACCCTACGAGGACGTTCATATGTGGAAGCGCTTACTCCTGGTCACAGCAGTTTCGGCAGCCATGTCGTCTATGGCGATGGCCGCTCCCTTAACCGTAGGTTTTTCGCAAGTCGGCTCTGAATCTGGCTGGCGAGCGGCAGAAACCAACGTTGCGAAAAGCGAGGCTCAGAAACGCGGCATTACCCTGAAAATCGCCGATGGTCAGCAAAAACAAGAGAATCAGATCAAAGCCGTGCGCTCCTTTATCGCCCAGGGCGTGGATGCCATCTTTATTGCACCCGTCGTGGCGACCGGCTGGGAACCCGTCCTGAAGGAAGCGAAAGACGCTGAGATCCCGGTCTTCCTGCTCGACCGTTCCATCGACGTCAAAGACAAATCCCTCTATATGACCACCGTGACGGCCAATAACGTTCTTGAAGGACAGTTAATTGGTGACTGGCTGGTGAAGCAGGTCGACGGCAAGCCGTGTAACGTCGTTGAGCTGCAGGGCACCGTCGGCGCGAGCGTGGCCATCGACCGTAAAAAAGGCTTTGCTGAGGCCATAGCTAAAGCGCCAAACATCAAGATCATCCGCTCTCAGTCCGGCGACTTTACGCGCAGTAAAGGTAAAGAGGTCATGGAGAGCTTCATTAAGGCTGAAAACAACGGCAAGAACATCTGCATGGTTTACGCCCACAACGATGACATGGTGATCGGTGCGATTCAGGCAATTAAAGAAGCGGGCCTGAAGCCGGGCAAAGATATCCTCACCGGTTCTATCGACGGCGTGCCGGACATCTACAAAGCGATGATCGATGGCGAAGCCAACGCCAGCGTGGAGCTGACGCCAAACATGGCGGGCCCGGCATTCGACGCGCTGGAGAAATTCAAGAAAGACGGCACGATGCCTGAGAAGGTGACGGTCACCAGGTCCACGCTCTACCTGCCTGACACGGCGAAAGAAGAGTTAGAGAAGAAGAAAAATATGGGCTACTGATCCAGTGAAATTGCCGGGTGGCTCTGCGCTTACCCGGCCAACGGGAACGTGCCGGGGGCGTAAATATGAAAACTGAACAACACCAGGAAATCCTCCGCACAGAGGGCCTGAGTAAATTCTTTCCCGGCGTAAAGGCGCTGGATAGCGTTGATTTCAGCCTCCGGCGCGGTGAGATTATGGCGCTGCTGGGCGAGAACGGCGCGGGAAAATCGACGCTGATTAAATCCCTCACCGGCGTTTATCACGCCGATCGCGGCACCATCTGGCTGGAAGGCAACGCCATTTCGCCGAAAAATACCGCCCATGCCCAGCAGCTGGGGATCGGGACGGTGTACCAGGAAGTGAACCTGCTGCCGAATATGTCGGTGGCGGATAATCTGTTTATTGGCCGTGAGCCGCGACGTTTTGGCCTGCTGCGCCGCAAAGAGATGGAGGCGCGGGCCACGAAGCTGATGGAATCGTACGGCTTCTCCCTCGACGTTCGCGAGCCACTGAACCGCTTTTCCGTGGCGATGCAGCAGATCGTCGCCATCTGTCGCGCGATCGATCTCTCCGCGAAGGTACTCATCCTCGATGAACCCACCGCCAGCCTCGATACCCAGGAAGTGGAGATGCTCTTTACCCTGATGCGCCAGCTGCGCGATCAGGGCGTCAGCCTGATCTTCGTCACGCACTTCCTCGATCAGGTATATGAGGTAAGCGATCGCATAACGGTGCTGCGCAACGGAAGCTTTGTCGGCTGCCGCGAAACCCGCGATCTGCCGCAGATCGAGCTGGTGAAAATGATGCTGGGCCGCGAGCTGGAAACCAACGCCCTACAGCGTGCAGGGCGCACGCTGCTGAGCGAGAAACCGGTCGCCGCGTTCTGCGATTACGGCAAGAAAGGGGTGATATCGCCGTTTAATCTGGAAGTCCGCCCGGGCGAAATTGTCGGGCTGGCGGGCCTGCTGGGTTCCGGCCGGACCGAAACCGCCGAGGTGATCTTCGGGATCAAACCTGCCGACAGCGGCACGGCGCTGATCAAGGGCAAACCGCAAACCTTACGATCGCCGCATCAGGCCTCCTGCCTGGGCGTCGGCTTCTGCCCGGAAGACCGAAAAACGGACGGTATTATTGCCGCGGCCTCGGTGCGGGAAAATATCATCCTGGCGCTGCAGGCCCAGCGCGGCTGGCTGCGCCCGATCCCCCGTAAAGAGCAAAACGCCATCGCCGAGCGCTTTATCCGTCAGTTGGGTATTCGTACCCCGAGCGCGGAACAGTCTATTGAGTTCCTCTCCGGCGGTAACCAGCAGAAGGTTCTCCTCTCCCGCTGGCTGCTGACCAAACCCCAGTTCCTGATCCTCGATGAACCAACCCGCGGCATTGACGTGGGGGCGCATGCCGAAATTATCCGGCTTATCGAAACCCTGTGCGCGGACGGTCTGGCGCTGCTGGTTATTTCGTCCGAGCTGGAGGAGCTGGTGGGCTATGCCGATCGCGTCATCATCATGCGCGATCGCAAACAGGTGGCAGAGATCCCGCTGGATAAGCTGTCCGTTCCGGCGATCATGAATGCCATCGCGGCATAAGGAGTAAATCGTGATGCCCCGTTCGCTTTCGCAAACCGGTGAGTCAAAGCGCCGATTCAGCTGGCCAACCGGCACGCCGCAAATCGCAGCGCTGCTGGTGGTTCTGCTGGTTGATAGCCTGGTCGCGCCGCATTTCTTCCAGATTATCGTGCAGGATGGTCGCCTGTTTGGCAGCCCAATAGACATTCTAAACCGTGCCGCGCCGGTGGCGCTGCTGGCCATCGGGATGACGCTGGTCATCGCCACCGGCGGGATTGACCTCTCCGTCGGCGCGGTGATGGCCATCGCCGGGGCCACGGCAGCTTCCATGACCGTGTCCGGACACAGCCTGCCGGTGGTATTGCTGGCGGCCTTAGGCACCGGCGTGCTGGCCGGATTATGGAACGGCATTCTGGTGGCGGTGCTGAAAATTCAGCCCTTTGTCGCCACCCTTATCTTAATGGTGGCCGGGCGCGGCGTGGCGCAGCTGATTACCTCCGGGCAGATTGTCACCTTTAACTCCCCGAGCCTGGCGTGGCTCGGTAGCGGCAACCTTCTGTTCTTCCCGACGCCGGTGATTATTGCCCTCGTGACGCTGGTTATCTTTTGGCTCTTTACCCGCAAAACGGCGCTCGGCATGTTTATTGAAGCGGTGGGGATCAACATCCGCGCCGCGCGCAACGCCGGGGTCAACACCCGCTTGATGGTGATGCTGACCTACGTGCTGAGCGGCGTCTGCGCCGCCATTGCCGGGGTCATCGTCGCGGCGGATATTCGCGGGGCCGATGCCAACAATGCGGGGCTCTGGCTGGAGCTGGATGCGATCCTCGCGGTGGTGATCGGCGGTGGATCGCTGATGGGCGGGCGCTTTAACCTGCTGCTCTCGGTGATTGGCGCGCTGATCATTCAGGGCATGAACACCGGGATCCTGCTCTCCGGTTTTCAGCCGGAACTCAACCAGGTGGTGAAAGCGGTGGTCGTGCTCTGCGTGCTGATCGTCCAGTCGCCGCGCTTTGTCAGCGTCATTAAGGGGATCCGTGGCCATGATAAAACGTAATTTACCGTTGATGATCACGCTGGGCGTATTTGTGCTGGGGTACCTCTACTGTCTGACGCAGTTCCCCGGTTTTGCCTCGACGCGCGTGATCTGCAATATCCTGACCGATAACGCCTTTTTAGGCATCATCGCCGTCGGGATGACCTTTGTGATCCTCTCCGGCGGGATAGATCTCTCCGTCGGGTCGGTGATCGCGTTCACGGGCGTGTTCCTCGCGAAGGCGATCGGCTTCTGGGGGATCTCTCCGCTGGTGGCGTTTCCGCTGGTGCTGGCGATGGGCTGCGCATTTGGCGCCTTTATGGGGCTGCTGATCGACGCGTTAAAAATCCCGGCGTTTATCATTACCCTCGCGGGAATGTTCTTCCTCCGTGGGGTGAGCTATCTGGTGTCGGAAGAGTCGATTCCGATCAACCATCCGGTGTACGACACGCTCTCAAGCTTGGCGTGGAAAATTCCCGGCGGCGGTCGCCTGAGCGCGATGGGGCTGCTGATGCTGGGCGTGGTGGTGATTGGCATCTTCCTCGCCCACCGTACCCGGTTTGGCAATCAGGTGTACGCCATCGGCGGTAGCGCCACGTCGGCAAACCTGATGGGGATCTCCACCCGCAGCACCACCATCCGCATCTACATGCTCTCTACCGGCCTGGCGACGCTGGCGGGTATCGTCTTCTCGGTGTATACCCAGGCGGGCTATGCCCTTGCAGGCGTGGGCGTTGAGCTGGATGCGATTGCTTCTGTGGTTATCGGCGGAACGCTGCTCAGCGGCGGGGTGGGGACGGTGCTGGGGACGCTGTTCGGCGTGGCTATCCAGGGGCTGATACAAACCTATATCAACTTTGACGGCACGCTCAGCTCCTGGTGGACGAAGATCGCCATCGGCATATTGCTGTTTATCTTTATTGCCCTGCAGCGCGGTCTTACGGTGCTCTGGGAGAACCGCCAAAGCTCACCTGTTACCCGCGTAAACACATCGGTAACAGAGCGATAACACGCTGAATTTGCTTAAAGTCTAAACATTTTCCGGTAGCGGCCGATACTCTTTTTTTATGCCCAGAAATATCTCGCTACCGGAAATAATATCATGCTTAAAACGCTATCGATTCGTACCGGCTTGCTTTCTTTACTGGCCGTTATGACCCTTCTGCTGCTGATTGTCAGCGGCATTGGCATTTATGCCCTCACACAGAGTTCTTCTTCACTGCAGCGTATTAATCACCTTCAGGGTGAGCAGATGGTGCAGCTTAACTCAGGCTATACGCTGATCCTGCGAGCGCGAAATGAGGCGGGTCAGGCCGTCCGCATGATGGAAATCGGCATGCTGGACGATGCGGCCAAAGCGGTAAAAAACATCAATCAGGAAGTTGCCCTGGCCCAGAAAACGCTGAAAGGCGTGATCGACGGCGGCGTGGCTGACGAGCAGGGGCAACAGCTGCTCGATAAAGTGGCGGCCAGCCTGGCGACGTATAGCCAGCAGGGGATCAACCCGATGCTGAAAACCCTGAATGACCAGAGCGCGGACGGGTACTACGATCTTCTGGAGAAGACGCTGATACCGGTGGCGAAGCAGTTTGATAACGATATGCAGGCGTTTCAGAAATGGAGCGAAGCGCGTGGTCAGGCGGAAGTGAGTGCCGTGCAGGCGAGTAAAACCCGCGTACTGATCCTGATTATCGTCGCAGCGCTGCTGACGGCGGGTATTATCGTGCTCGCGTGGCTGGTGCTGCGCCATATGCTGCTCAAGCCGCTCTCTGCATCGATCGCTCAGCTGGAGAACGTGGCGGCGGGGGATTTAACCCATACGCTGAATGCCCCCGCGAGCCAGGAGTTTAACCGCCTCAACGCGGTGATAGAGGAGATGCGACAGTCGCTGATGAACTCGGTTATGCGGGTACGCGATGCCAGCTCGCAAATCGACACCGGTAGCCGCGAGCTGACGCTGGGAAACCGCGATCTTGCCGAGCGTACGGAATCCACCGCCACGTCGCTGGAGCAGACGGCGGCCAGCATGGAACAGATCACCGCCACGGTGAAGCTCAACGCCGATAACGCTGAGCAGGCGCACCAGCTGGCGAAGTCGGTGTCCGACACGGCCGATCACGGCAGCGAAATGGTCTGCTACGTAATTGAAAAAATGCGCGATATCTCGGGCAGCTCGGCGCGCATCGCCGACATCCTGAGCGTGATCGACGGTATTGCCTTCCAGACCAATATCCTGGCGCTTAACGCCTCCGTGGAAGCTGCGCGCGCGGGCGAGCAGGGGCGCGGGTTTGCCGTCGTCGCGGGCGAAGTGCGAAACCTTGCCAGCCGCAGCGCCGACGCGGCGAAAGAGATCCGATCGCTTATCGGCGATTCGCAGACCCACGTTAACGAGGGCAGCGAGCTGGCCCAGCAGGCCGGCGAAACGATGGACGAGATCGCAACAGAAGTGCTGCGCATGACCAAGCTGATGCGTGAGATTGCGACCGCGTCTCAGGAGCAGAGCCGCGGTATTGAGCAGGTGAATATTGCGGTGAATCAGATGGACGAAACCGCGCAGCAGAATGCGGCGCTGGTGCAGCAATCCTCCGCCGCGACCCGCTCTCTTGAGGAGCAGTCGCGTCAGCTGATGGAAGCCATGTCATCATTCAAAGTGACGACTCAGACCGCTGCATAATATTACCCAGCCCCGGTACGTTCTGTGCCGGGGTTTTATTTTTCCCGGAATTAACCGCCGCAATATTATCGTGAATATCACCCATTAATATTTCCAGCGAACTGGTTAAGGCTAACGCTTTTTCCGTCGGTTCAAGATATAAACCTTTGCGGAAAAATAACGGTTCATCAAAGAGTTGATTAAAACGCTTTAAGGCCAGGCTCACCGCCGGACGTGACATCTCCAGACGCAAAGAGGCTTTTGCCATGCTGCCGCAGCGGACGATTTCAATAAATACAGGGATAAGATTTAAATCAATGCCGGTATTAGCACGGGAATAATTTTTCATTGCGATTCTGCTCCACGAAATATCTGTCAAACTGTTATGGAAATAATGCAGGAGCAGTGGTGAATATTAAAGCATGTTTTTTATAAACACTTATACGGTAAAATATATAAATGACCAGGGGAGCCAGAACGGCTCCCCTGTAGAGAGGTATTACGCGTCCGGGTACTCACGGATAAAACGTTCAACGTCTTCAACCATGTGGTTGTTGCCGACGAAGAATGAACGGCGCTGGTGAAGGCTTTCCGGCACGATATCCAGAATACGCTCTTTACCGTCGCTCGCCTTGCCGCCCGCCTGTTCGGCGAGGAACGCCATCGGGTTGCACTCGTACAGCAGACGCAGCTTCCCGTCCGGGTGGCTGGCGGTGCTTGGGTAGAGGTAGATACCGCCTTTCAGCAGGTTACGGTGGAAATCCGCAACCAGAGAGCCAATATAGCGGGACGTGTACGGGCGCTGGGTTGCTTTATCTTCTTCCTGGCAGAATTTAATGTACTTCTTCACGCCGTTCGGGAATCGGATGTAGTTGCCTTCGTTGATGGAGTAGGTGTTGCCCTTCTCCGGGAAGCGCATGCGTTCCTGGCTCAGGCAGAAAACGCCCAGTGACGGATCGTACGTAAAGGCGTGAACTCCGCAACCGGTGGTGTATACCAGCATGGTGGAGGAGCCATAAACGACGTAACCGGCAGCAACCTGGTTAATGCCCGGCTGCAGGAAATCTTCTTCGGTCACCGGCGTGCCAACAGGCGTGACGCGGCGGTAGATGGAGAAAATGGTACCGACAGAAACGTTAACGTCGATGTTTGAGGAACCGTCGAGCGGATCCATCAGAACAACGTATTTAGCGTGTTCACACCCTTCGAAAACAACAATTTCATCTTCTTCTTCAGAGGCGATACCCGCAACGATGTCGCGCGCGCGCAGTGCAGCTTTCAATTTTTCATTTGCGAACAGATCGAGCTTCTGTTGAACCTCGCCCTGAACGTTCTCGGCACCGCTGGCACCCAGGATATCGACCAGACCGGCCTTGTTGATATCACGGTGGATGATCTTAGCGCCCAGCTTTATTGCCGACAGCAAAGCAGTGAGTTCACCGGTAGCATGAGAGAACTCGTGCTGCTTTTCGACAATAAATTCACCTAACGTTTTCATAACACTTTCCCTGCATCTTTGTGAGTAGAGCGATTGTATGTTCACTAAAACGACTAAAGCCCAACAATCTTAACAAACATTCAAATATTAGCGCAGAGGTGAATCGCGCCAGCAACATACGGATTTACCTGAAATGCGTTTCACAGCCGCTAACATGTGAGTAAAATGTGCGCCACATTGAAGAAGGATAGTGACGTATGCGCATTCATATATTGGGGATTTGTGGCACTTTCATGGGCGGACTGGCAATGCTGGCGCGCTCGCTGGGCCATGAAGTGACAGGTTCGGACGCCAATGTGTATCCGCCAATGAGCACACTTCTGGAGAAACAGGGCATCTCGTTAATTCAGGGCTACGATGCCAGCCAGCTGGATCCCGAGCCGGACCTGGTGATCATCGGCAACGCCATGACCCGCGGCAATCCGTGCGTCGAGGCGGTTCTGGAACGCAATATTCCGTTCATGTCCGGCCCGCAGTGGCTGCATGACTTCGTCCTGCGCGACCGCTGGGTGGTTGCCGTTGCCGGTACCCATGGCAAAACCACGACCGCGGGCATGGCGACCTGGATCCTCGAAGCCTGCGGCTACAAGCCGGGCTTCGTGATTGGCGGCGTTCCGGGTAATTTCGACGTTTCTGCGCGTCTGGGTGACAGCCCGTTCTTCGTGATCGAAGCCGACGAATACGACTGCGCGTTCTTCGACAAGCGCTCCAAGTTCGTGCATTACTGCCCGCGCACGCTGATCCTCAACAACCTTGAGTTCGACCACGCGGATATTTTTGACGACCTGAAAGCGATCCAGAAACAGTTCCACCACCTGGTGCGCATTGTTCCGGGCAAGGGGCGCATCATCCTGCCGGAAAACGACATCAACCTGAAGCAGACGATGGCGATGGGCTGCTGGAGCGAGCAGGAGCTGGTGGGCGAGCAGGGCCACTGGCAGGCGAAGAAGCTCAACGCCGATGCCTCCGAGTGGGAAGTGCTGCTCGACGGTGAAAAAGTGGGTGAAGTGAAGTGGGGCCTGGTGGGCGAGCACAACATGCACAACGGCCTGATGGCCATTGCTGCGGCGCGTCACGTGGGCGTTCTGCCTGCGGATGCGGCCAATGCGCTGGGCTCGTTCATTAACGCCCGTCGCCGTCTGGAACTGCGCGGTGAAGCCCACGGCGTTACCGTGTATGACGATTTCGCGCACCACCCAACGGCCATTCTGGCAACGCTTGCCGCCCTGCGCGGCAAGGTCGGCGGGACAGCCCGCATTCTGGCGGTGCTGGAACCGCGCTCAAACACCATGAAGATGGGCATCTGCAAAGATGACCTCGCGCCGTCGTTAGGACGTGCCGATGAGGTCTTCCTGCTGCAGCCGCAGCATATTCCGTGGCAGGTGGCAGAAGTGGCCGACGCCTGCATTCAGCCTGCGCACTGGAGCGCGGATGTGGATGCGCTCGCGGATATGGTGGTGAAAGCCGCTCAGCCTGGCGACCACATTCTGGTGATGAGCAACGGCGGTTTTGGTGGGATCCATCAGAAGCTGCTGGACGGTCTGGTGAAGAAAGCGGAAGCGGCAGCCGCAGAGTAAAAAAAGCCCGGTGGCGCTTGCGCTTACCGGGCCTACTTTCCCGTATTTTCTCCCTCGCCCCTCCGGGGAGAGGGCCGGGGTGAGGGGGAAGAGATTACTCTTCGTTCTCAGACAGCTCGCGCAGATACTGGAAAATCAGGCGCGCAGACTTCGGCGGCTTATTCCCTTCTTTCTCTTTCTGCGCGTTGCGGATCAAGGAACGCAGCTGCTGGCGGTCGGCATCCGGCCACAGGTTCAGCACTTCCGGTACGGCATCATCACCCTGTTCAATCAGGCGATCGCGGATCTGCTCAAGCTTATGGAAAAACGCAACCTGCTGGTTGTGGCGGTTTTTCAGCTTGTCCAGCGCCTGGCGGATCGGATCGACATCGCGCTGACGCAGCATTTTCCCGATAAGCTGAAGCTGGCGACGACGGCCTTCTTTCTTGATTTTCTGTGCCAGTTCAATGGCATCACGCAGATCCTGGTCGAGCGGGATCTTGTCCAGCGCGTTTTTACCCAGTTCTACCATTTCTGCGCCAAGCTGTTTTAACTCTTCGGCGTCACGTTTAATTTCACTTTTACTGACCCAGATGATCTCATCATCTTCGTCTTCGATGTCATCACCGGGAACGTCGTCGAGCCAGTCTTCGGGCTGCTTAGTCATGTCAGGCTCCTTAAAAAAAGAGGCTAATGTTACCAGTTAAGACGCGCACTGAAAAACGGTTCTCTGTTAGACTTCAGATAACTCTCTCTTACAGTATGGCATTTGCGATGAAAGTAACCTCACAAGTTGAAGCGCAGCGTAAGATTCTTGAAGAAGCCGTCTCCACCGCGCTGATGCTTGCTTCAGAAAAATCAGATGGCGCCGAAGTGGCGGTCAGCAAAACCACCGGCATCAGCGTGAGTACCCGCTATGGTGAAGTGGAGAACGTAGAATTCAACAGCGATGGCGCGCTTGGGATCACGGTGTATCACCAGAATCGCAAAGGCAGCGCGTCATCCACCGATCTCAGCCCGGATGCCATTGCCCGTACGGTGCAGGCTGCGCTGGATATCGCCCGTTATACCTCTCCGGATCCTTACGCAGGCGTGGCGGATAAAGACCTGCTGGCGTTTGACGCGCCGGATCTCGATCTTTTCCATCCGGCTGAAGTGACCCCGGACGAAGCGATCGAGCTGGCCGCGCGCGCCGAGCAGGCTTCCCTGCAGGCGGATAAGCGCATCACCAATACCGAAGGCGGCAGCTTCAACAGCCACTACGGCATCAAAGTCTTCGGCAACAGCCACGGCATGCTGCAGGGCTACTGCTCCACCCGTCATTCGCTCTCCAGCTGCGTCATCGCCGAAGAAAATGGTGACATGGAGCGCGACTACGCCTACACCATTGGCCGCGCGCTGGGCGACTTGCAGTCTCCTGAGTGGGTGGGTAAAGAGTGTGCAGAACGCACGCTGTCTCGCCTGTCGCCGCGTAAACTCTCCACCATGGAGGCCCCGGTCATTTTTGCCAACGAAGTGGCGACCGGTCTGTTTGGCCATCTGGTGGGCGCTATCGCGGGCGGCTCGGTTTACCGTAAGTCGACCTTCCTGCTCGACTCGCTGGGCAAGCAGATCCTGCCGGAATGGCTCACCATTGAAGAACATCCGCACCTGCTGAAAGGGCTGGCCTCCACGCCGTTCGACAGCGAAGGCGTGCGCACCGAACGTCGCGATATCATCAAAGACGGTATTCTGACCCAGTGGCTGCTGACCAACTACTCCGCGCGCAAGCTGGGGCTGAAAAGCACCGGACACGCTGGCGGCATCCACAACTGGCGCATTGCCGGACAGGGCCTGAACTTTGAGCAGATGCTGAAAGAGATGGGCACCGGCCTGGTCGTCACGGAACTGATGGGGCAGGGCGTAAGCGGTATCACCGGAGACTACTCGCGCGGCGCGGCGGGCTTCTGGGTGGAAAACGGCGAAATCCAGTATCCGGTGAGCGAAATTACTATCGCCGGCAACCTGAAGGACATGTGGCGCAATATCGTTACGGTCGGTAACGATATTGAAACACGTAGCAATATACAGTGTGGTTCTGTACTTCTGCCGGAAATGAAAATCGCCGGTCAGTAATATCCGTAAAGGCGTTTTAATAATAAAAAAGGAAGTGAGCAATGCGTAAACATCTGTTAGCGATCGTCGCAGCTTCAACGCTGGTTCTTGGCTCTTCTGCGTTTGCTGCCGATCTTGAAGACGACATGGGCATCCTCGGTCAAAACCTGAAGGTGGTGCAGAAAACCGACAATGCGGCTGAAATGAAAGACGCGCTGACCAAAATGCGTGAAGCGGCGCTGGACGCACAAAAAGCAACGCCTCCTAAGCTGGAAAGCAAAGCGGCAGACAGCGCAGAGATGAAAGACTACCGCCACGGCTTTGACGTGCTGGTCGGCCAGATCGACGGCGCGCTGAAGCTGGCTAACGAAGGCAAAGTGAAGGAAGCCCAGGCGGCGGCCGAGCAGTTTGTGACGACCCGTAACACGTATCACAAGAAATACCGTTAACCGATCGCGCATCTGACAAACAACCAGCGGGGGCCAGTGGCTCCCGTTTTTTTTACGCGGTAATAAGTAAACCCTATCGCCATCACATTTTTGCGTCACCACGCCTGAACGTTTCGTTTCCCCGGCGCGCGTTTTGCCGCTGGAATACGTGATATTCATCACGCAAATACCGTGATTAATTCAGATTCACTGCATTTATGTGGCACAGATCACTGCTGCGGCTCGCCTTTCCACTTCGAAGTGGAAAACAACTCGCTACAAACAATTCCCCCCCAACGTTAGTTTTATTCCAGAGCCATTAACGGGGTAAGACGAGTGATTAACGGAGCGGTAATGAACGACGTTGGGGATCAGGCGAAGCAAACAGAACAGCTCGCTAACACCATGCTGCAGCAGGTTTATGCTCTGCTGGCCGGGCACAACATCATCCCCAACGCAGTACAGGAACAGATGCTGACTTCCCACGTGCGCGCTATGGCGCACCGGTCGGTGACAGGCGAGCCGCTGCCGGAAGTTGAAGCAGAGCTGTTTGACGAAATTTCACCGGATTCAATGCGGCTCGCCCGTGAAGTGGTCGCGCAGTTTGGCAATCTTCCTGATGAAGAAGCCTGGCTGCTCTCCGTTCACTTTGAAGTCGCGAAAGACAACCTTTAAGGAGCAACACATGGAACAGATTACAGTCGTGATTGGCGATCGCCTGGGTAAAGGTCAGAAAGTGGCTGCAGGTGTGGAAAAAGCCGGTGGACGCGCGGTTGTCGTACCGGGTATGGCGGCAGACATGAAGCTCGGCGACGTGATGAAAGCGGAAAACGCCACCTTCGGCATCTCCTTCTGCGGCAGCGGCGGCGCGGGTGCCATCACTGCCCAAACCAAATATGGCTACAAGGCTAAATACGGCATGCGTTCCGTGGAAGAGGGCGTGACCGCCATCAACGAAGGCTGCAACGTGCTGGGCTTTGGCTTTATGGATAAAGAAGAGCTGGGCGAGCGTCTGGTGCAGGCGTGGCAGAAGAAATACGGCGCATAAGCATGAAAGAACAGTTCACAACCACGGTGAGAGTGAAGGGGAAAGGCGACGCCAAAGCGCGCGCCTTTGCCGACGCGCTCAACCACGTTCAGGCCGCGGTGATGAAAGCCTCACCGCATATCTTACTGCGTATTGAGCCACAGGATGTGCAGGTTGTTCAGGCGCAAGAAGCGGTGCGAAAAGAAGCGTTTCTGTTCTTCTTTCTGCGCCGGGAAAGACGCACCTACAGCGTGGAGCTGGATGTGACCGTCAACGTGACCGCTATCAATCTCGACCAGGTGGATTTCGTCACGCAACGCTGATTATTCATAAAAGGGCAGACTGATGTTCTTAATTATATTAATAAAATCGCTCATCATTGGCGGCCTGGTTGGCGTCGGTGTCGGAGCCGGTGCTGCACGCATGTTTCATGCGCCTACCACTCAGGGGATGGGCGCGTTTCGTACGTTGGGGGAACTGAACTCCTGTGAAGGGGATCCGGCGTCCCACTTCTCCTTTGGGTTAGGTTTCTTCTTTAACGCCTGGGCCTCTTCCGTGGCCGCAGGTGCCTTCACACAGGACGTTGACCACCGCATCATCCCGAACTGGGGTGCTGCTGCACTGATGATCAAAAACCGTAACGTCGGCGAAACGCTGCACGACCCGCGCAAAATGGCGATTGCCTGCGGCGTGATTGGCATGCTCGTCGTCACCTTCCTGAACCTGACCGCCTCCTCCGTTCCGGCTGCGCTTCAGGTCACCGCCGTGAAGGTGCTGGTACCGGCGGCAAACCTGCTGGTGAACACCGTCATGCCGGTGATCTTCTGGCTGGCGGCCATCGACGCGGGTAAAAAATCGGGCTTCTGGGCCACCATCTTTGGCGGCGCGGCGCAGCTGATCATGGGCAACGCCGTACCGGGACTGGTGCTGGGGATACTGATCGGTAAAGGCGTGGAAGAGAGCGGCTGGAACCACGTCACCAAAGTGATGATGGCGGCGATCGTCCTGCTCTTCGTGCTGAGCGGCTTCTTCCGCGGCTTCGACATGAAGATGATCGAATCCTTCCATCTGACCGTGCCGAACTGGCTCGACATGATCCACAACTCGCTCAGCGGTAAATAACAGGAGCCTCTACATGGAACAGAATAAAGGTTTTTGGTATGCCGACTGGTCGTTCCCGATCTTCGTTGGCCTGCTCTCCTCCGGCGTTTTCGCCGGGACGCACATGTACTACCTCTACGGCATCGGCGCGTTTAACGAAGTGGCCTTCGTGGCGATGCTGAAAGCGGGGATCGATACCGGCGTCTACGGCGCGGTGGCGGCGTTCGGCGCGAGCTTCCTGTTCGCCCGTATTATCGAAGGGTCGCTGGTGGGGATTCTCGACATCGGCGGCGCCATCCAGACCGGCGTGGGCCTCGGCGTTCCGGCGCTGCTGCTGGGTGCGGGCATCATGTTCCCGGTGACCAACTTCATTGCCGCGCTGATTACCGGCCTGGTGATTGGTCTGGCGATTGGTTACGTCATCATCCTGGCGCGTAAGTTCACCATCAACCAGAGCAACTCCACCTACGGCGCAGACGTGATGATGGGCGCGGGTAACGCCTCCGGCCGCTTCCTCGGGCCGTTGATTATCCTCAGCGCCATGACCGCCTCCATTCCTATCGGCGTCGGTTCCCTGCTGGGTGCGCTGGTGTTCTACATCTGGCAGAAGCCGATCACCGGTGGCGCCATTCTCGGCGCGATGCTGTTGGGCTGGCTGTTCCCGGTCGCCCTTTAATACCCGCGGGCGCTCAGGCGCCCGCCTTATCAGGAGATCCTCATGTTTGATTTACTCCTGCGCCGTGCGCGCCTTGCCGACGATACCCTGACCGATATCGCCATTCAGGACGGGAAGATCGCGGCGCTGGGTGAGATTGACGCTCCCGCGCATAAAACGGTTGAGCTGAACGGCGACGTGTTCGTCAGCGCAGGCTGGATTGACTCCCACGTTCACTGTTACCCGAACTCCCCGATTTACCACGACGAGCCGGACAGCGTGGGCATTGCCACCGGCGTCACTTCCGTGGTGGACGCGGGCAGTACCGGTGCCGACGACGTGGACGATTTCTACGAAATCACCCGTAAAGCCTCTACCGAGGTATTTGCCCTGCTGAACATCTCCCGGGTGGGGCTGATTGCCCAGAACGAGCTGGCCAACATGGCGAACATTGACGCCGACGCGGTGAAGCAGGCGGTGAAGCGCCACCCTGATTTTATCGTCGGCCTGAAGGCGCGCATGAGCAGCAGCGTGGTCGGTGAAAACGGCATTACGCCGCTGGAGCGCGCCAAAGCCATTCAGAAAGAGAACGGCGACCTGCCGCTGATGGTGCACATTGGCAACAACCCGCCGAACCTCGACGAAATTGCCGAACTGCTGAGCTCCGGCGACATCATCACCCACTGCTACAACGGCAAACCCAACCGCATTCTGACGCCCTCCGGCGAGCTGCGCGCCTCCATCACCTCCGCCCTGAAGCGCGGCGTGCGTCTGGACGTCGGCCACGGCACGGCGAGCTTCAGCTTTGAGGTGGCGAAACGCGCCATCGCGATGGGCATTCTGCCGCACACCATCAGCTCGGATATCTACTGCCGCAACCGCATCAACGGCCCGGTGGGCTCGCTGGCAAGCGTGATGTCGAAATTCCTCGCCATCGGCATGTCGCTGCCGCAGGTGATTGACTGCGTGACCGCGAACGCCGCCGACGGCCTGCGCCTGACGCGCAAGGGCCGCATTCAGCCGGGTCTCGACGCCGACCTGACGCTGTTTACGCTTAAGCGCCAGCCGACGGTGCTGACGGATGCCGAAAACGACAGCCTGCAGGCTGAACACATTCTGGTGCCGCTTGCCGCGATCCGCGCGGGCAAGGGCTACATGACCGAACAAGGGAGCACGGAACATGCCTTCGATTTATGAGAAGTACAACTTAAAGCAGGTGATCAATACCTCCGGCCGCATGACGGCGCTGGGCGTTTCCACGCCGCGTCCGGAAGTGGTGCAGGCGGCGATGGACGGCATGAATCACTATTTCGAGATGAAGGATCTGGTCAATAAGACCGGGGAATACATCGCGAAGCTGCTGGATGTGGAAGGCGCGACGGTGGTTTCCTGCGCGTCGGCGGGCATAGCCCAGTCCGTGGCGGCGGTGCTGGTCAAAGACAGCGACTGGCTGCTGGAAAACCTGCACGTGACCCCGATTGAGAACAACGAAATCGTCCTGCCGAAAGGCCACAACGTAAACTTTGGCGCGCCGGTGGGCACCATGGTGGCGCTGGGCGGCGGCAAGCTGGTGGAGGCGGGCTACGCCAACGAATGCTCTGCCGATCAGCTGGCGGCGGCGATCACGGCGCGCACGGCGGCGATCCTCTACATCAAATCACACCACTGCGTGCAGAAAAGCATGCTCAGCGTCGAGCAGGCGGCGGTGGTGGCGCGCAAGCACGATCTCCCGCTGATCGTCGATGCGGCGGCGGAAGAAGATCTGCACGCGTACTACCGATCCGGTGCCGATCTGGTGATCTACAGCGGCGCGAAGGCGATTGAAGGCCCAACCAGCGGGCTGGTGATCGGCAAAACCCAGTACGTTGAGTGGGTGAAGCGTCAGACCGCGGGCATTGGCCGCGCGATGAAGGTGGGGAAAGAGGGCATTCTTGGCCTGACCTGCGCCATCGAGCACTACCTGACGGCGACCAAAGAGAGCGGGGCCGAGATGGTGGCGAAGATGACACCGTTTATCGAGGCGCTCAACACCCTGAACGGCGTGACCGCGCGCGTGGTCTGGGACAGCGCCGGTCGCGATATCGCCCGTACCGAGATTAAGTTCGACGAAGCCACGACCGGCGTCGGCACGGGCGATCTGGTGGCGAAGCTTAAACAGGGCGAATACGCCATTTACTTCCGCGGCTACAAGGCCAACGAAGGGATTATCGAGGCGGACGTGCGCAGCGTGAACGCTGACCAGCTGAACATCGTGTACCGCCGCATTAGCGAAGTATTAGGACAGGAGAAAAAAGCATGAAACTGACCCCTAACTTTTACCGTGACCGCGTCTGCCTGAACGTGCTGGCAGGATCGAAAGCCAACGCCAGCGCCATTTACGAGGCGGCGGAAGGTCACGTGCTGGTGGGCGTGCTCTCCAAAAATTACCCGGACGTGGCGAGCGCCGTTGCCGACATGCGCGAATACGCCGCGCTGATTGATAACGCGCTCTCCGTCGGCCTCGGCGCGGGGGATCCGAACCAGTCGGCGATGGTGAGCGAGATCTCCCGTCAGGTGCAGCCGCAGCATGTCAACCAGGTCTTTACCGGCGTGGCCACCAGCCGCGCGCTGCTGGGGCAGAATGAGTCGGTGGTCAACGGTCTTGTCTCTCCAACCGGCACCGTCGGGATGGTCAAAATTTCCACCGGACCGCTGAGCAGCAACGCTCCGGACGGCATCGTACCGGTTGAAACCGCGATTGCCCTGCTGAAGGATTTCGGCGGCAGCTCCATCAAATACTTCCCGATGGGCGGCCTGAAGTGCCGTGACGAGTACAAAGCGGTGGCGGAAGCCTGCGCCCGTCACGACTTCTGGCTGGAGCCGACCGGGGGTATCGATCTGGAAAACTATGAGGAGATCCTGCAGATCGCCCTCGACGCGGGCGTGAGCAAAATCATCCCACATATCTACAGCTCGATTATCGACAAAGCCAGCGGCGACACGCGCCCGGAAGACGTGCGTACGCTGCTGGAAATGACGAAGAAGCTGGTTAAGTAGAACAAAACCTTACCGCACACACCTGAAGGAGCCACCATGCACACCCGTACCCTGCTTGTTGCTTCACTCTCAATGTTCGCCACCGCCGCTATCGCCCAGCCGCAATACGCCTGGGTGGGCACCTACAACCCCAACGGCGAAGGGCTGTACCGCTTTACCGTTGACCCGCAAAGCGGCGCGCTGGCGAATAAAACGCTGGTGAGCAAGCTGCCGAACGCCGCGCAGCTGGCCGTCTCACGCGACGGCAAAACGCTGTATCTGGCAAGCGAAGTGGAGCAGGGCGTGGTGCAGGCGCTGCGGGTGGGGGATAACGGCCAGCTGAGCGAGCTGAATCAGGTGGCCTCCGGCGGTGCGGGGCCGGTTTACCTGTCGCTGACGCCGAACGGTCGCCATCTTCTGGTGGCAAACTACGTCAGCGGATCTATCGCAGTGCTGCCCGTTAAAGCAGACGGCAGCCTGGGTGAGGCCACGGACACACATCAGGATCAGGGCGAGCCGGGCGCGGCGAAGCCGGAAGCGGCAGCGGAGGGCAGCTTTGCCATCAGCGATCATAACGGCCCCCACGCGCACATGATCGCCGCCGATCCGAGCGGGAAATACGTATTTTCCACCGATCTTGGGCTGGATCGCCTCTACCAGTACCGTTTTGACGATCGAACAGGGAAGCTGACGCCGAACGATCCGCCGTTTATCAGCGCCTCCTCAAAAGGCGCCGGGCCGCGCCACTTTGTCTTTACGCCAAAAGGCGATGCCCTGTGGCTGATTAACGAGGAGGCGTCGACGCTCACCCATTATACCGTGAGCGCTAACGGCACCTTAAAAGAGGGCAAAACGCTTTCAGCCCTGCCGGAGGGTTACAAAGGCACCAGCTTTGCTGCCGGGCTCGCATTAAGCGCCGACGGTAAACAGCTGTATGTGGCTAACCGTTTGCATAACAGCATCGGGCACTTTACCGTAACAGCGGAGGGCACGCTGACGCATCAGGACGACGTGTGGACGCGCGGCGACTACCCGCGCACCCTGACGCTCGATAAACAGGGACGCTGGCTGTACGTCATGAACCAGCGCAGCGACAACATTACCCGTTTCCGCGTCGGTCAGGACGGCAAGCTCAGCTTCGAACCGGACTACACGCCGGTCGGCAGCCCATCCCAGATGGTCATTTCACCTTAAGCCGTAAGAGGACAACCCCGTGCGATTTCCGAACCAACGTTTAGCGCAACTTTTCGATCTGTTGCAAAACGAGACGCTGCCGCAGGACGAGCTGGCGCAGCGGTTGTCGGTCTCCACGCGAACCGTCCGTGCCGATATCACCGCCCTGAACGCGCTGCTGGCGAGCCACGGCGCGCAGTTTATATTGAGCCGGGGCAATGGCTATCAGCTCAAAATTAATGATGTGGTGCGCTACCAGCAGCTACAGGCATCCCACCCGCGCGCGCTGCGTATTCCCCGGACCGGGCCGGAGCGCGTGCATTATCTGGTGGTGCGTTTTCTGACTTCGGCATTTTCCCTCAAGCTCGAGGATCTGGCGGACGAGTGGTTTGTCAGCCGCGCCACGCTGCAGAGCGACATGGCGGAAGTCCGCGAGTGGTTCCATCGCTATAACCTGACGCTGGAAACGCGTCCGCGCCACGGCATGAAGCTGTTTGGCAGCGAGATGTCGACCCGCGCCTGCCTGACCGATCTGCTCTGGGAGCTGGCGCAGCAGGATAGCCTGAACCCGCTGGTGACCGACGTGGCGCTGAATGCAGGCGTGGCGGAGCAGATGGTGCCCGTGCTGCACGAGGCGCTGACGCGTCATCACATCCGTCTGACCGATGAAGGCGAGCTGTTCCTGCGCCTGTACTGCGCGGTGTCGGTGCGCCGCATCAGCGAGGGCTATCCGCTGCCGGAATTCCACGCCGAAGACGTGGAAGAGAACGTGCGCGAGGCGGCGAAGGATATCGCCGTCACTATCCAGCAGCTGGCGGGCAAAGCGCTTTCGCCGTCGGAGGAGAGCTGGCTCTGCGTGCACATTGCGGCGCGGCAGATTCAGGAGATAGCGCCGAGCGCCATTAACGCCGACGACGACGAAGCGCTGGTCAACTACATCCTGCGCTATATCAACACCCACTATAACTACAATCTGCTCAGCGACGCGCAGCTGCACGCGGACCTGCTTACGCACATCAAAACCATGATCACCCGCGTGCGGTATCAAATCATGATCCCCAATCCGCTGCTGGATAACATCAAGCAGCACTACCCGATGGCGTGGGATATGACCCTCGCGGCGGTGTCGAACTGGGGAAAATACACGCCTTATGTGATCAGCGAAAACGAAATTGGCTTCCTGGTGCTGCATATCGGCGTCGGGCTGGAGCGCCATTACAACATCGGCTACCAGCGTCAGCCGCGCGTGTTGCTGGTGTGCGACGCAGGTAATGCCATGGTCCGCATGATTGAAGCGGTGCTGCAGCGCAAGTACCCGCAAATTGAGGTGGCCCGCACGCTCACCCTGCGCGAGTACGAGCTGGCGGAAACGATTAGCGAAGACTTTGTGATCGCCACCGCCCGCGTCAGCGAAAAGTCCAAACCGGTGGTGACGATCGCCCCGTTCCCGACCGACTATCAGTTAGAGCAGATCGGCAAGCTGGTGCTGGTGGACCGCACCCGTCCGTGGATGCTGGATAAATACTTCGACGCGACCCATTTCCGCATTATCGACAAGCCCGTTGACCAGCAAACGCTGTTTCGCGAGCTGTGCGCGCAGCTTGAAGGCGAGGGGTTTGTCGGCGCGGAGTTCCTGGATTCGGTTGTTGAGCGTGAAGCCATCGTCAGCACCATGCTCGGCGACGGCATCGCGCTGCCGCACTCCCTCGGCCTTTTAGCGCAGAAAACCGTGGTCTATACCGTGCTCGCCCCGCACGGCGTTCAGTGGGGAGACGAAACCGCGCACGTCATCTTCCTGCTCGCCATCAGCAAAAGCGAATACGAAGAGGCGATGGCGATTTACGATATCTTCGTCACCTTCCTGCGTGAACGGGCAATGTCGCGGCTCTGTAGCTGCAGTGACTTTGCCGAATTTAAGGCGGTGGCAATGGAGAGTTTGAGTCGGTTTTGAGGTAAGGGCGGACAGACAACATCCGCCTTTGTTCAACGCAGATGATGCACAACCTGGTTGCTGCTGCCGCGCCAGATGAGCGCCGGGTCTTTTAAATCCTGCACGAACTTGCCGTCGACCAGGACGTTAATCTGATCCACCACTTCCATTTGCTGCGCGTTCAGCTCTTCCAGCCTGTAGCCTGTCCAGACCCAGATATCTTTTCCCGCACACTCTGCCCGAATGCGTTTTACCAGCTTCAGGATATCCGGCACGTTTTGAGGATGCAGCGGATCGCCGCCGGAGAGCGAGATCCCCTGGCGTTTGATGCGCGTGTCGTTAAGGTCGTTGACGATCCGGTCTTCCATTTCAGGGGTGAACGGCATGCCGGAATTTAAGCGCCAGGTGCTTTTGTTATAGCAGCCGGGGCATTCGTGGACGCAGCCTGAGACGAACAGGGTGCAGCGGGTGCCGGGGCCGTTGACGATGTCGACGGGGTAGTATTGGTGATAATTCATAGCGTTAACCTGATGCCCTCACCCCGGCCCTCTCCCACGGGGAGAGGGAGAAAACCGGAGTCAGGCTTAGCAATGTGCTCGATCGGTTCCCTCTCCCTTGAGGGAGAGGGGTAGGGTGAGGGGGAGAACCCTGCGCAAGAACTTACCCGATCTGCCCATTCCCCAAATGCTTCACGCGGCGCTTCACCTCTTCCTGCTTGCCGGCGTTAAACGGACGCGCGTCCGGGCTGCCGAGATAGCCGCACACGCGACGGGTCACGGAGACACGAGCCGCATCGTGGTTGCCGCATTTCGGGCAGGTAAAGCCTTTGCTCGTACACTCGAACTCGCCGGTAAAGCCGCACTCGTAGCACTCGTCGATTGGCGTGTTGGTCCCGTAATACGGCACGTGCTGATAGCTGTAATCCCACACGTCTTCCAGCGCCTTCAGGTTGTGCTGAATGTTCGGGTACTCGCCGTAGCAGATGAAGCCGCCGCTAGCGATCGGCGGATACGCCGCTTCGAAGTCGATCTTGTCGTAAGGATTCACCTTTTTCTCCACGTCGAGGTGGAAGCTGTTGGTGTAATATCCTTTGTCGGTCACGCCTTCCACGATCCCGAACTCGGCGGTGTCCAGACGGCAGAAGCGGTCGCACAGGTTCTCGCTCGGCGTGCTGTAGAGGCTAAACCCGTAGCCGGTTTCCTCTTTCCACTGGTCTACCGCGTCGCGCAGGCGCTGAACGATGGCGATGCCTTTTTCGCGCAGGGCCTCGCTGTCGTACATATGCGTATCGCCCGCCAATGCGTTGATGGTCTCGTGAATACCGATATAGCCCAGCGAAATCGACGCGCGACCGTTTTTGAAGATCTCAGACACGTCATCGTCCGCTTTCAGACGCACTCCGCAGGCCCCTTCCATATAGAGGATCGGCGCGACGCGGGCTTTGACCCCTTCAAGGCGCGCAATGCGGGTCATCAGCGCCTTACGCGCCAGCTGCAGACGCTCGTCCAGCAGCGTCCAGAATTCCGCTTCATTGCCTTTCGCCTCCAGCGCGATGCGCGGCAGGTTCAGGCTGATGACGCCCAGGTTGTTGCGCCCGTCGTGGATCTGCTCGCCGTTTTCATCTTCGTACACGCCGAGGAAGCTGCGGCAGCCCATTGGCGTTTTAAACGAGCCGGTCACTTTCACGACCTGATCGTAGTTCAGGATGTCCGGGTACATGCGCTTGCTCGCGCACTCCAGCGCCAGCTGTTTGATGTCGTAGTTCGGATCGCCAAATTTGTGGTTCAGGCCGTCGCGAATGGCAAACACCAGTTTCGGGAACACCGCCGTTTTGCGGTTCTTGCCGAGGCCGGAAATGCGGTTGCGCAGGATGGACTGCTGGATCAGGCGTGATTCCCAGCTGGTGCCCAGACCAAACCCGAAGGTTACAAACGGCGTCTGGCCGTTGGCGGTATGCAGCGTGTTCACCTCATACTCCAGCGACTGGAAGGCGTCGTAGCACTCTTTCTCAGTGCGGGAATGCGCGTAGCCGTCGGCGTCCGGAATCTGCCACTCTTCGGCCGTTTTACGATGCTTGTTGAAGCTTGCCGTCACGAACGGGGCCAGCACTTCATCAATGCGGTTAATCGTGGTGCCGCCATAAATATGGCTGGCGACCTGGGCGATAATCTGCGCGGTGACGGCGGTGGCCGTGGAGATTGATTTTGGCGGTTCAATCTCGGCGTTACCCATTTTAAAACCGTGGGTCAGCATGCCCTTCAGGTCGATCAGCATGCAGTTGAACATCGGGAAGAACGGCGAATAGTCGAGATCGTGGTAGTGAATTTCACCACGCTCGTGCGCCGAGACCACGTCGCGCGGCAGCAGGTGCTGGCGGGCATAGTGTTTGGCGACGATACCGGCCAGCAGGTCGCGCTGGGTCGGGATCACTTTACTGTCTTTGTTGGCGTTTTCATTGAGCAGGGCGGAGTTGGTCTGCTCCACCAGGCCACGGATCTCCTGATTCAGACGACCGCGCTTCTCACGCTGCACGTCACGATCGTGACGGTACTCAATGTAGGCGCGCGCCAGCTGCTTGTAAGGCCCCGCCATCAGCTGGTTCTCAACCGCGGTCTGGATCTCGTTGATATCGACCTGGCTGCGTTCGTTCATCTGGCTGCTAACGACTTCTGCGACGGTGGCGCAGTAATCTGCGTCATCGACTCCCGCTGCTTTAGCTGCACGCAGAATGGCTTCCTGAATGCGCTCTGATTTAAACGGCACTTTACAGCCATCACGTTTCATCACATGCGGTGTCATGATCACTCCATTTTTGAAAACAGGTTATCCACAGAGGTGGGGAAGTCATAGCCGGGCGTATTCCCCGTCGGGCCAAAGACTTCCCGCGTTCCCAGCTCGTGTTATCCACAATTCCGGCCAGCGTAAGCGCCGTCTTGTTGTTGGAATAGTAGACGATAAATACAAGATGTTGGGTCGGCGTGCATTTTAAGTGCTACATATAGTGATTTGCATCAAACATGTTTGCGATTTATTTGATGCAGAACAAAGTAAAAAGACGAGAGTACAAACGACGGGCGCTTCAGCGATTGTAAAGGCGTGCGAGAAAAATCTGATTAATTATTCAACAAAAACAGTAAAGTAAGCCGGGTGCTGAGCCGCACCCGGCAGGGAAGGTTACTGCTGCAACCACCAGACGGCTTCAAACGGACGCAGCGACGTCGTTTGCGGTGCCGGGTAGTTACTCATCAGCACCTGCGACCTATCGCTGAGAGCGTCTGTCTGCCATTCCTGAGGCGTATTGCTCAGGTTCGCCACCACCATCAGCGTCTGCCCCTGCCACTGACGGCGATAGCACCAAAGGGAAGGATGCTCCGGCAGGAGATCCTCATAATCTCCCCACGTCAGCACCGGCAGGGTTTTACGCAGGCCGATCAGCGACTGGTAGGTGTAGAACACCGAATCCGGGTCGTCGAGCGCGGCGCAGGCGTTCACCGTCTCGTAATTGTCGCAGACCCCAATCCACGGCTCGCCCTCGGTAAAGCCCGCATTGTGCGAAGCGTCCCACTGCATTGGGGTTCGCCCGTTATCGCGGGACTTACTCGCCAGAATCGCCAGCAATTCCTCAGGCTCGCGGCCGTTGGCGCGCAGTTCGGCGAACATATTCAGGCTCTCCACGTCGCGGTAATCGGTGATGCGGCTGAAGTGCGGGTTAGTCATCCCCAGCTCTTCGCCCTGGTAGATATACGGCGTGCCCTGCATGCCGTGCAGCACCATGCCGAGCATCTTCGCGGCCTGAACGCGATACTCTCCTTCGTCACCAAAGCGCGACACGATGCGCGGCTGATCGTGGTTACACCAGAACAGCGCGTTCCAGGCTTTGTTGTGCATCCCCTGCTGCCAGTGGCGGAAGAGGGTTTTTAGCGCCACGAAGTCCGGCTTCGCCTTCGTCCACTTTTCACCGCCGGGGTAGTCTACCTTCAGGTGGTGGAAGTTAAAGGTCATCGACAGCTCGCTGCCGTCGAGCGAGGCGTACTGCTGGCAGTTCTCCAGCGAGGTCGAGGACATCTCGCCCACCGTCATCAGGTTGCGCGGGGAGAAGACGTCGCGGCTCATCTCCTGCAGATATTCGTGAACGCGCGGCCCGTCGGTGTAGAAGCGGCGACCGTCTCCGGCGTTGTCGTCCGGGAAATCCTGGTCTTTTGAAATCAGGTTAATCACGTCGAGACGCAAGCCGTCCACGCCGCGATCGGCCCAGAACTCGCACACCTTTTTCAGCTCGGCGCGCACTTCAGGGTTTTCCCAGTTGAGGTCCGCCTGCTCCGGGGCGAACAGGTGCAGGTAATACTGCTCGCTCTCGGCGTGCCAGCGCCAGGCGTTGCCGCCAAACTTGGAGCGCCAGTTGTTGGGAAGCTGCTCCGGCGTGCCGTCGCGCCAGATGTAGAACTGGCGGTACGGACTCTCTTTGTTCAGCGACTCGCGGAACCAGGCGTGCTGCGTGGAGGTGTGGTTAAACACCATGTCCAGGACAATGCGGATGCCGCGCTCGTGCGCCTCGGCAACCAGCTCGTCGAAATCATCCAGCGTGCCGTAGGCCGGGTCGATGGCGGTGTAATTCGCCACGTCGTAGCCGTTATCCACCTGCGGGGAGATATAAAACGGCGTCAGCCAGATGGCGTCGATGCCGAGGGTTTTCAGGTAGTCCAGGCGCTGCGTCACGCCGCGCAGATCGCCGGTGCCGCTGCCGGTGGTGTCCTGGAAACTCTTTGGATAAATCTGATAGATGACGCCGTTCTGCCACCAGTGAGGAAGGGTATTCATAATGCGTTCCTGCAAATGCGAAGGGGCGCAACTGCGCCCCGAAAGAAGAAGTTAAACAATCTGCAGCGAGCCCTGACGGAACTTACGCTGGTAAACCACGGTGGTGAGCGCCATTGGGACGATGATCGCGATGGCCATCGCCAGGGCAAACACCTGCCAGTAAGCGGGCTGGATGGAGAGGATGCCCGGCAGACCGCCGACGCCAATCCCGTTCGCCATCACGCCGTTCAGACCACACACCAGGCCAGCCAGACCGGAACCGATCATAGCGCAGAGCATCGGGAAGCGGTATTTAAGGTTGATACCGTACATCGCCGGTTCGGTGACGCCGAGGTAGGCGGAGATGGCTGCCGGAACGGAGATCTCACGCTCGTTGTGCTTGCGGCTGACGATGATGATGCCGGTAACCGCCGACGCCTGTGCAATGTTAGACAGGGCGATAATCGGCCAGACCGGCGTGCCGCCGAGGCTCTGGATCATCTGCATGTCGATAGCCAGCGTGGTCTGGTGCACGCCGGTGATCACCAGCGGGGCGTACAGGAAGCCAAACAGCGCGGCACCAATCGGCGCGAAGCTGCCGGTCATCAGGTGACGGACCGCGAAGGCCACGCCGTCGCCGATCATGCGGCCAAACGGACCGATAAAGGCGTGTGCCAGGAACACCGCCAGGATCAGCGAGCAGACCGGCACCACCACCAGATAGAGGTAATCCGGCACGATGCGCTTCAGGCGCGTTTCAATAAAGCCCAGCGCCAGACCCGCCAGCAGGGCCGGAATAACCTGCGCCTGATAGCCCACTTTGGCGATGGTAAACAGGCCGAAGTTCCACACCTCAGGCACCTGCTGACCAAGTAAGTAAGCGTTCATTAACTGTGGAGAGACCAGCGTGACGCCCAGCACGATTCCAAGAATCGGCGTGCCGCCCATTTTGCGCACCGCGGACCAGCAAATCCCGACCGGCAGATAGAAGAAGATGGCTTCGCCAATCAGCCACAGGAAGTCGTAAACGGTTTTCAGCGCCGGATACATCTGCGCCAGGGTTTTGCCGTCGCTCATCGGCACATCGCCGATGACGTTACGGAAGCCTAAGATTAAGCCCCCGCTGATCAGCGCGGGCAGCAGCGGGAAGAAAATTTCCGCGAAGTGGGAAATCAGCTGCTCGTGCCACTTCATATTCTGGCGCGCAGCCTTCTTCGCCTGCTCTTTATCGGCGGAGGAGTGCCCGGTTGTCGCCAGCAGAGCCTGATAGTAATCGCCCACTTCGGTACCAATAACGACCTGGAACTGCCCGGCGTTGGTGAAGCAGCCTTTGACCATGGAAAGTTCTTCAATGGCCTTCGGGTTGGCTTTGGCCGGATCGTTCAGCACGAAGCGCAGGCGGGTAATGCAATGGCTGACGGTAGCGATGTTTTCGCGGCCACCGACCAGGACGATCAGCCGATCGATATCTGCTTGTTTGACTTTACTCATCATGAAACCTCATGACAGATGGTGAGAGGGTGTAATGACCTGAGCGCAAGCCTACTCCTTCAGCGTGACGGCGAAAATGGGAACGTTCCCGAAATCAGGCGAAGATCACAATAATCTGTTTTAGAGGGGTTACGAAAGGTGAGCGGGAATGACGATCTGACGAGGCTCTGAACGCCCGTTTATCTGCTCGATCAGCTGCGCGGCGGCCTGTCTGCCGGACTCGGCGTAGCCCGGATCGACGGTGATGATCTCCGGGTGCAGGAACTTCATCAGCGGCGTGCTGCCGACGCTCGCCACCTGCAGGTTATCGATGCGCTGCTCCTGCAGATATTTGCTCGCACCCAGCGCCAGGGTATCCGTGGCGCACACCAGCGCGGTGGTCTGCGGCGTCAGAACGCTGGCGGCCTGCTCGTAGCCCTGCTTCATGCCCAGCCCCGGCAGGGAGGCAACGGCGGAGAGATTGTGCTTTTTGCAAAAAGCCAGGTAGGCCTCATGACGGCGCTTGCCGGTGGTGACGTCCGCGTGCGGGACGCCGAGGAAGCTGATGTGGCGATGGCCTTCGTCAAACAGGCGCTGCATCAGGGTGATAATCGCGCCCTCGTCGTCATAGCAAACGGAGGCAAACCCGTGTGCATCTCGCGCCAGCAGCACCAGCGAAGGCTGCCAGGGTTTTAGCATCTCGTCCTTAATGCCGGTAAAACCGAACAGCACCACGCCGTCAATGTTGCGCCGCTGGAGCATGCCCAGATGCTCTTCAACCAGCTGCACAGAGAACTGACTCTCCATCATGATCGGATCATACCCCTGCTCGTAGAAGGCGGGCAGCATGGTCTGCACGGCGAGATTTTCCGACAGAGAGTCCAGACGCGAGACAATGATGGCGACGACTTTATCACTCTGCCCGCGCATGGCGCGCGCGGAGCGGGAAGGGGAAAAACCGTGCTGATTCATGACCGCCTCAACGCGCTCGCGGGTGCGTTCGCTGACGCCGCTTTCGTTGTTCAGCACGCGTGAGACGGTCGATTTCCCCACGCCGCTTAAACGCGCGATGTCTTTAATTGTAAGGCGGTTCTGCATGCTGTATTCCCTGTAACAACGACGATGTAGTGAATTGAGCCTAATGCTATAGCGCGATTTCGCTATGGGCAAAGTCTGGTTTACGTTCGGTTTATTTGCAGGGGGGTATAATACCGCCCGAATCGTCATAAAGGGTATGCCTAAATCCCTGTACTGCGCGGCGACACCCTACTTTTTACTTACCGGAGGCTTCATGGATCCCGATCCCACACCTCTCCTGAACGGGAGAATGCGTTCTTTCCGGTAAGCCAGCTTTTGCTGTCTCACCGGCGTGAGGCAGCAACGTCTTAAACGTTCCTGCTTGAAAAATTGAGTGCCTCTCAGGTACGGCTTTGCCACGCCTGAAGGAATTGCTGCGTCCGCATTCGCGGATGCGGAGGAATGACTATGTTTAAAAATATCACCCGGCAGCTGCAGGCCCTGCTGAGCCGCCACCTGCCACACCGTCTTGTTCAGCGCGACCCGCTGCCAAACGCCAAAAACATGGCGGGGGCGGCGATCCCCGCGTCCCTGACCGAACGCTGCCTGAACGTGGCGGCGATGGATGAAAACGAAGTCTGGCGCGCGTTCGGCGGACACCCGGAAGGGCTCAACGCGGCCGAAGTGGAAAAAATCCGCGCCGTGCACGGCGATAACCAGATCCCGGCGCAAAAGCCGTCTCCGTGGTGGGTGCACCTGTGGCTCTGCTACCGCAACCCGTTCAACCTGCTGCTGACCGTGCTCGGCCTCATCTCCTACGCGACGGAAGATCTGTTTGCCGCAGGGGTGATTGCCCTGATGGTGGGTATCTCCACGCTGCTGAACTTTATTCAGGAGGCCCGCTCCACCAAAGCGGCGGACGCCCTGAAGGCGATGGTCAGCAACACCGCGACCGTCTCGCGCGTGATTAACGATCTCGGCGAAAACGCCTGGGTGGAGCTGCCTATCGACCAGCTGGTGCCGGGCGATCTGGTGAAGCTGGCCGCGGGGGACATGATCCCGGCGGATTTACGCATCATCCAGGCGCGCGATTTGTTCGTGGCGCAGGCCTCGCTGACCGGGGAATCCCTGCCCGTTGAAAAGGTAGCTCGCAGCCGCGACCCGCAGCAGATGAACCCGCTCGAGTGCGACACCCTGTGCTTTATGGGCACCACGGTGGTCAGCGGCACCGCGCAGGCTATTGTCACCGCCACCGGGGGCAACACCTGGTTTGGACAGCTTGCCGGGCGCGTCAGCGAGCAGGAGAGCGAGCCAAACGCCTTCCAGAAAGGGATTGGCCGCGTCAGCATGCTGCTGATCCGCTTTATGATGGTGATGACGCCGATCGTGCTGCTGATCAACGGCTACACCAAAGGCGACTGGTGGGAAGCGGCGCTGTTTGCGCTCTCCGTGGCCGTCGGCCTGACGCCGGAAATGCTGCCGATGATCGTCACCTCCACGCTGGCGCGCGGGGCGGTAAAGCTCTCTAAACAGAAAGTGATCGTCAAACACCTCGACGCCATCCAGAACTTTGGCGCGATGGACATCCTCTGCACCGATAAAACCGGCACCCTGACGCAGGACAAAATCGTGCTGGAGAACCACACCGATATCTCCGGCAAAACCAGCGAGCGCGTCCTGCACAGCGCGTGGCTGAACAGCCATTACCAGACCGGGCTGAAAAACCTGCTCGACGTCGCGGTGCTGGAAGGGGTGGACGAGGAATCCGCCCGCACGCTCTCCGGCCGCTGGCAGAAGGTGGATGAGATCCCGTTTGACTTCGAGCGCCGCCGCATGTCGGTGGTGGTGAGCGAGCAGACGGACGTGCACCAGCTGATCTGCAAAGGGGCGCTGCAGGAGATCCTCAACGTGTCGACGCAGGTTCGCTATAACGGCGACATCGTGCCGCTGGACGACACCATGCTGCGCCGCATCAGGCGCGTCACCGACAACCTGAACCGTCAGGGGCTGCGCGTGGTGGCGGTCGCGAGCAAGTTCCTGCCCGCGCGCGAGGGTGACTATCAGCGTATCGATGAATCCGATCTGATCCTCGAGGGCTACATCGCCTTCCTCGATCCGCCGAAAGAGACCACCGCGCCGGCGCTGAAGGCGCTGAAGGCGAGCGGTATTACCGTCAAAATTCTCACCGGCGACAGCGAGCTGGTGGCGGCCAAAGTGTGCCATGAAGTGGGGCTGGACGCGGGTGACGTGGTGGTGGGGAGCGATATTGAGCACCTGTCCGACGATGAGCTGGCTAAGCTTGCCCAGCGTACCACGCTGTTTGCCCGCCTGACGCCGATGCACAAAGAGCGCATCGTCACCCTGCTTAAGCGTGAAGGGCACGTGGTCGGCTTTATGGGCGACGGCATCAACGACGCGCCCGCGCTGCGTGCGGCGGACATCGGTATCTCCGTCGATGGCGCGGTGGATATCGCCCGCGAGGCGGCGGATATCATTCTGCTGGAAAAGAGCCTAATGGTGCTGGAGGAGGGCGTGATCGAAGGACGCCGCACCTTTGCCAACATGCTCAAGTACATCAAAATGACCGCCAGCTCCAACTTCGGTAACGTCTTCAGCGTGCTGGTGGCGAGCGCGTTTCTGCCGTTCCTGCCGATGCTGCCGCTGCACCTGCTGATCCAGAACCTGATGTACGACGTGTCTCAGGTAGCGATCCCGTTTGATAACGTGGACGACGAGCAGATCCAGAAGCCGCAGCACTGGAACCCGGCGGATCTCGGGCGCTTTATGCTGTTCTTTGGGCCGATCAGCTCCATCTTCGACATTCTGACGTTCTGCCTGATGTGGTTTGTGTTCCACGCCAACACCCCGGAACACCAGACGCTGTTCCAGTCCGGCTGGTTTGTGGTAGGTCTGCTGTCGCAGACGCTGATTGTGCATATGATCCGCACCCGCCGCATTCCGTTCATCCAGAGCCGTGCCGCGTGGCCGCTGATTGTGATGACGGGGATTGTGATGGCGCTCGGTATCGCGCTGCCGTTCTCGCCGCTGGCAGGCTACCTGCAGCTGCAGGCGCTGCCGCTGAGCTACTTCCCGTGGCTGGTGGCAATCCTTGCGGGCTATATGGTGCTGACGCAGATGGTGAAAGGATTCTATGCGCGTCGGTATGGATGGCAGTAAAAACATATCCTCACCCTAACCCTCTCCCTGGAAGGGAGAGGGGACCGCTCGGTGCCGCCTTTCACCCTCGCCCATTGGCGGAGAGGGGACTGGCTTTCCTCCCAAATTCAACAACCTGTGATCTCCGTCGGCGCATTCGCTTGACGACAAATTGAGCGCATGTTAACAGAATGTTTTGCCTTTATTTGGCCCGTCAGATAAGGAACATTCATGTTACGGTACAGTCTCTTAACCGCCGGGCTGATGCTCGGCGCCTCTGCCTTTGCCGCCCCGGCAGGCGATCTCCCTTTGATGCCCTGGCCTGCCAAGGTCGAACGCCCGACGACCCAGGGCGCGCTGGTGCTCAGCAACAACGTATCCATTAGCGTCAGCGGGGACGATCTCGGTGACGCCGTCAACCGCCTGCGCCAGCGCATGGCCCTGCAAACCGGCTGGACGCTGCAGCCGCAGGCCGACAAGCCTGAAAAGCCGACCATTCGCATCGCGGTTGCCAAAAAGGTCAAGCCGCAGCCGCTGCCGGACAGCGATGAAAGCTACAGGCTCACGGTGGATGCCAACGGCGTCGATATCTCCGCCAACACCCGCTTCGGCGCGCTGCGCGCCATGGAAACGCTGCTCCAGCTGATGCAGAACGGCGCGGAAAACACCTCGCTGCCGTGGGTCACCATTGAAGATTCGCCGCGCTTCCCGTGGCGCGGGCTGCTGCTCGACTCGGCGCGTCACTTTATCCCGCTGTCGGATATCAAACGTCAGATCGACGGCATGGCCGCGGCGAAGCTCAACGTCCTGCACTGGCACCTGACCGATGACCAGGGCTGGCGCTTCAGCTCGAAGCGCTACCCTAAGCTGACGCAGCTTGCCAGCGACGGGCTGTACTACACGCCTGAGCAAATGCGCGAGGTGGTGCGTTACGCCGCCGAGCGCGGTATCCGCGTGGTGCCGGAGATCGACATGCCGGGCCACGCCTCGGCGATTGCCGTGGCCTACCCGGAGCTGATGAGCGCCCCGGGGCCGTACGGAATGGAGCGCCACTGGGGCGTGCTGAAGCCGGTGCTGGATCCGACAAAAGACGCAACTTACGCTTTTGCCGACGCGATGGTCAGCGAACTGGCGGCGATCTTCCCCGATCCGTATCTGCATATCGGCGGTGACGAGGTCGACGACAGCCAGTGGAAAGCGAACGCCGCGATCCAGAATTTCATGCGCGACAACAGGCTGGCGGACAGCCACGCGCTGCAGGCGTATTTCAACCGCAAGCTGGAAACGATCCTTGAGAAGCATCACCGTCAGATGGTCGGCTGGGACGAGATCTATCATCCCGACCTGCCGAAAAGCATTCTGATCCAGTCCTGGCAGGGCCAGGACGCGCTGGGGCAGGTGGCGCAGAACGGCTACAAGGGCATTCTCTCCACCGGCTTCTATCTCGACCAGCCCCAGTCCACCGCCTATCACTACCGCAACGAAATTGTCCCGCAGGGGCTGAACGGCGTGGATGTGATTGCAGACACCGACAGCGTCCAGAGCTGGGCCTTTTCCATGCCGCGCCTGAAGGGCAAGCCGGTGGAGGGGAGCTTCACGCTGGTGAAAGGGGACGCAGGCTGGCGCGGGTTTATTGATTTTGCCGGGAAATCCCGCCGCGCGGTGCAGGATATTGAATGGCGTGACGATAGCCAGGTGACCTTCACCGTCGATACGTGGATGGGCGAGACGCGCCCGGTGGTCTCCGTCGATAACGACAGGCTCACCGGCTATTTCCTGGTGGGGAATACGCGTTACCCAATCAGCGGCACGCGTCTGGACGCGGTGCCGAAAGGCATTCCGCCCGTCGTGCCGGACGTGGCGAATCAGGCCAACCTGCTCGGCGGGGAAGCCGCGCTGTGGGCGGAAAACGTGGTGGCGCCGGTTCTGGATATCCGCCTGTGGCCGCGCACCTTCGCGGTGGCGGAGAGGCTGTGGTCCGCGCAGGACGTCAACGACGTCGATAACATGTACACCCGCCTGCAGGCGATGGACAGCTGGTCGACGGTGTCGGTCGGGCTGCAGCAGCATACCCAGCAGCAGGTGCAGTTCACGCGCCTTGCCGGTAATGCCGACACGCTGTCGCTGCTGATCCTCGCTCAGGCGGTAGAGCCCGCGCAGTATTACACCCGCCAGCACCTGAAGTTCCAGGCGGGAAATTATCATCAGTTCGAACCGCTCAACCGCTTCGCCGATGCGCTGAACGCCGAAAGCGCCACCGTGCGCCAGATGCACAAATGGGCGGCCCGCCTGGTGAGCGATGCGGAAGACGCGGAAAGCGCCGACGCGCTGCGCCACGTCTTTAACCGCTGGCAGAGCAACACCAGCGACGCGCTGGCGTTAAGCGAAAACAGCTATCAGCTGAAGGCGATGAAGCCGGTGATCCAGGAGGTGGATAAGCTGGCCTCGATTGGCCTGAGGCTGACGGATCTGGTGGCGCGCCAGGGCACGCTGGATGATAAAGAGATAGCCTCGATTCAGAGCGAGCTGGATAACGCGGCCAAGGTTCAGGACGAGGTGGTGATTGCGGCGGTGTATCCGCTGGAGACGCTGCTGCGCGCGACGCGGAATCAGTAGCAAGCAACAAAAAAGGCAGCCTGGGCTGCCTTTTTTTATCGCCGAAGCGAATTAGCGACGTACCGCAATCGCTTCGATTTCAATTTTCACGTCTTTTGGCAGACGGGCCACTTCCACGCAGGAGCGCGCCGGGAAGGTGGCGTTGTGCTCGGTGAAGAACGCTTCGTAAGTGGCGTTAACGGTCGCGAAATCGTTCAGATCTTTCACGAAAACGGTGGTTTTCACGATATCGCCCACTTTCAGACCGGCAGATTCAACGATAGCCTGCACGTTTTCCAGCGACTGACGCGCCTGTGCCGCGACGTCTTCCGGCACCGCGCCGGTTTTTGGGTTCACCGGGATCTGCCCGGAAGTGATGATCATGCTACCCAGATCAACGCCCTGAACGTAAGGGCCGATAGCCGCTGGTGCATTTTCCGTCGCGAGTACTTTGCTCATGTTTTCTCCAGAATTACAGCGTTAAGAATGTTCCCGGCCATTATAACAGCCGGGATTTCATTACCAACCTCAATTAGTTGGCTAGCACCACATAATGAGAAAACTCTTTTTCGCAGTATTTGCATTTGAGTGCGATGTCATCGGCGCGTTTTTTCACTGCAAAGCTGGAAGAAACCGGCTCAGCGTGACTGATGCAGTTGCTGTTCGGGCAGACCAGCACGCTTTCGATACGATCCGGCAGGCTCGGGCGGGATTTGCCGACCACTTCATACTCGTCGATGCGGTTGACGGTGGCGTCCGGCGCGTACAGCGACAGCTGGTTGACCTGCTCGTCGGTCAGGAAGGTGTTCTCGATTTTAATCAGGTCTTTGCGGCCCATCTCGCCCGACGGCAGGTTCAGGCCGATGGTGATGCGCTGGTCGGTTTCGGTCAGTTTGAACAGCGTCAGCAGCTTAAAGCCCACCTGCGCAGGGATGTGATCAATCACGGTGCCGCGCTTGATGGCTTCAACCTGGAGTTTGTTATCGTGTGTCATGGTCGTTTCCCCTTACAGTGCCAATTCGCGATTCAGAACCAGTGCCAGTAACGCCTGGCGGGCGAAGATGCCGTTTCCGGCCTGCTGGAAGTACCAGGCGTGCGGCGTCTTATCCACGTCTGTGGTGATCTCATCGATGCGCGGCAGCGGATGCAGCACCTTCATGTTGTCGCGCGCGCCCTCAAGGTCGCTGGCGCGCAGCACGAACTGTGCCTTCACGTTGGCGTATTCGGACGGATCCAGACGCTCTTTCTGCACGCGGGTCATGTAGAGAATATCCACGTGGCTCATCACCTCTTCGATGCTGGCGTGCAGGCTCCACTGAATGCCTTTCTCATCCAGCATGTCGAGAATGTACTGTGGCATCGCCAGCGCGTCAGGCGCGATGAAGAAGAAGCGGTTGCCGTTAAATTTCGCCAGCGCCTGGGTCAGGGAGTGGACGGTACGGCCATACTTCAGGTCGCCGACCATGGCGATATTCAGGTTCTCGAGCTTGCCCTGCGTCTCCTGTATGGTGAACAGATCCAGCAGGGTCTGCGTCGGGTGCTGGTTGGCACCGTCACCGGCGTTCAGTACCGGAATGCCGCCGGAGAATTCGGTCGCCAGACGCGCCGCGCCCTCCTGCGGGTGACGCATCACAATCGCGTCGACGTAGGTGCTGATCACTGAAATGGTATCCGCCAGGGTTTCGCCTTTTTTACCCAGCGACGTGTTGCTGCTGTCCGAGAAGCCCACCACGCTCGCGCCCAGGCGGTGCATGGAGGTTTCAAAGGAGAGGCGGGTGCGGGTCGAGGCTTCGAAGAAGCAGCTCGCAATCACCTTGTGCTTCAGCAGCTCCGGTTGCGGATTGGCCTTCAGTTTTGCCGCGGTTTCCAGAACCAGTTCCAGCTCTTCGCGGCTGAGGTCGTTTATGGAAATGATGTGTTTTTGATAAAGCGGATTCATGTTTATCTCCTGACGCCGGGCAAAAAAAAGCCCCTCAAATGAGGGGCTCTGGGAATAGGTTTAGCAACGGGAAGAAAAACGGCAGGCCAGCGTCTGATTTCAGACGCGGTAAGACGTTATGTCGTACACGCTTGACCATGCTTCCTCCCGGCAAATTGTCGGGCATTATACGCAGCTCGCTTTTCGGATCAAGCGATTTAATGCACGCTTTACTCAATGCAAACGGTTCTTTATGAATATTAATGCGTTCTGAGTAAATAATTAATTTGCTTATGCACCAGTGCGGTGCGCTTTACGACCCGGGGAGCGACCCAGACGATACTGCTGCCGGCCACCACGCCTAAAATTTCCGGTAGCTGGTGATAATCCAGAATACGCGCCACCGCGCGGCCATATCCGGCGACGGTATGAACAAGGATAAACTCGCTATTGTGCTCGACGCTGACCACCATTTCGGACACGGTACGCGCGGCGTCGGGGGCAGGGCGTAGCTGGGGATTCAGCGAATAAATCTTTAGCCCTTTGGCATTTCGAATTTTTATGACGCCGAGCAATTTAAGCAGACGTGAAACGGTGGACTGGCTGATGGTCTCAAAACCACGCTCCTGCAAATCCCGGCGGATCTCCTCCTGAGAGAGATAGCTCTTTTCTGCGATCAGGCGCTGGCAGACCGTCAGCTGTAGTTGCTCTTTGGGAGAGTACTCTTCGTAATCCATCATAGTTCCCATATCAGTTCCTGAAATAACCGGTGGCACCGCACCGATCCGTAGGCCGGATAAGCGCAGCGCCATCCGGCAAATCACAACAAGGCACCCAGACTTAACGCCACCATAATCACCACCGTTAAAATACCCAGCAGCGGCGCCACCCATTTCAGATAGCGCACGTAGGGCACGCGGGCGATAGCCAGCCCGCCCATCACTACGGCAGAAGTGGGCGTGACGAGGTTAACGATGCCGGAGGCCGACTGGTAAGCCGTCACCACCAGGTCGCGGTTGACGTTAGCGAAATCGGCAAGCGGCGCCATGATCGGCATCGTCAGAACGGCCAGGCCGGATGAAGAAGGCACAAGAAACGACAGCACGACCTCCAGCCAGTACATCACGTTAATAAACGCTACCGTGGACAACCCGCTGACGAGCCCTTCCGCGCTGTGCAAAATGGTGTGGGTAATCATGCCCTTATCCATGATGACTACGATACCGCGTGCGATGCCGATAATCAGCGCGACGCCCAGCAAATCTCGCGCGCCGTTGATAAACGTCGACGTCAGCTCCTCTTCGCTCATGCGGGCAATCAGGCCGACGATAATCGCGCTGGCGAGAAACACCGCCGAGATCTCTGCCATCCACCAGCCCAGTACCGCCACGCCGTAGATCATCACCGCGAAGGCGAGGGCGAAAATTACCAGGATGATTTTGCGCACCGGGGTGAATTCCAGCGACTGTTCGCCCTTGTCGCCGAGGAAATGGGCGCGGTTCTCTTCCTGTTTATCCGCAACGATCGACAGCGACGGATCCTGGCGCACTTTACGGGCGTAACGCATCACCCACGCCACGCAGATGATCCAGCCGATGACCAGCAGCGCCACGCGCAGGGCGATGCCGTTGGTGAAGGGGATCCCGGCGGCGTTGGCGGCGATTACCGTGGCGAAAGGGTTGATGGTGGAGCCGAGCGTGCCGATCCCCGCCCCGAGCAGCACGGTAGAGGCGGCGACAACCGGATCGAACCGGGCGGCCAGCATCACCGGCACCAGCAGGGTGTAGAACGGCAGCGACTCTTCGGCCATGCCGTAAATCGTGCCGCCCGCGGCAAACAGCGCCATCAGGATCGGGATCATCCACTCCTCACGCCCGCGCAGCCGGGTGGTGACGCGTTCGATCCCCGCATCAATCGCCCCGGTTTTGGTGACGATCCCGAGAAAACCGCCGATGATCAGGATAAACAGCGCGACGTCGATCGCCCCGGCCTGGCCGGAGACCGGATCGTACAGCCCGGCGATGGGCGCCATCAGGACGGAAACCAGCCCCTGCGGATGTGCCGCCACGTGCGCGTACGTTCCGGCAACCGGGACTTCTTTACCGAGGGTTTCGTTCATCGCCATCTGGTACTGACCGGCGGGGACGACCCAGCTCAGCGCCGCCACAACGGCAATCAGGAAAAAGAGAATGGTGTAAGCGGAGGGAAACTTAAACTTGCCCATGATGTTCTCCTTAAACCCGGCGCACCCCGCGGCGCGCCGGGCGGTGATTAGTCGCCGAGTGTCGCCACCATGACCGCTTTAATGGTGTGCATGCGGTTCTCTGCTTCGTCGAAGACGATGGAGTTCGGTGATTCGAAGACCTCTTCCGTCACCTCCAGCCCCTTCAGGCCGTACGCCATCTCGATCTCGCGGCCCACTTTGGTGTGTTCGTTGTGGAACGCCGGCAGGCAGTGCATAAACTTGACGTTCGGGTTGCCTGTGGCCTTCATCACGTCCGCGTTGATTTGATACGGCTTCATCAGGCTGACGCGCTCGGCCCAGGCTTCCTTCGGCTCGCCCATGGAGACCCACACGTCGGTGTAGAGGAAATCGGTCCCCCGCACGCCTTCTTCCACGTCGTCGGTGAGGGTGATACGCGCGCCCGTCTCTTTCGCGATGGCGCGGCACTGCTCAACCAGCCCGGCTTCCGGCCAGAAGGATTTCGGCGCGACGAGGCGGATATCCATCCCCATCTTGGCCGCGCCGACCATCAGCGAGTTGCCCATGTTGTTGCGCGCGTCGCCGAGATAGGCAAAGCTCAGCTCCGGCAGGGTTTTGCCCGGCGCGTGCTCCAGCATGGTCATCAGGTCGGCGAGGATCTGCGTGGGGTGGAACTCGTCGGTCAGGCCGTTCCACACCGGCACGCCCGCGTACTCGCCCAGCTCCTCAACGATGGCCTGGCCGTAGCCGCGGTATTCGATACCGTCATACATGCGGCCCAGCACGCGGGCGGTGTCTTTCATCGACTCTTTATGGCCGATCTGCGATCCGCTTGGGCCGAGGTAGGTCACCTGCGCGCCCTGGTCGAACGCACCCACTTCGAAGGCGCAGCGGGTGCGGGTGGAGGTTTTTTCAAAAATCAGGGCGATGTTTTTCCCGACCAGGGTTTGCTTTTCACGTCCGGCTTTTTTGGCGGCCTTCAGCTCGATGGCGAGGTCGATCAGGTACTGGATCTCCGCCGGGGTGTAGTCCAGCAGTTTCAGGAAGTTACGGTTTTTCAGATTGATGGTCATGGGTAAATCCTTTTTAAAATTTGCTGTTTGATGCCCTCACCCCGGCCCTCTCCCACGGGGAGAGGGTGTAATCGTCCCCTCTCCCTTAGGGAGAGGGTTAGGGTGAGGGGAAAACGACTCAGTTGCGAATCAACGTGCCTTTCTCGCCCGCGAGGATCTCCGCGCCGTCGGCCAGCGCGCCGATCCCGGCCATGCCGTTGCAGGCTTCAACAAACTCGCGGCAGGCGGCCACTTTCGGGCCCATCGATCCGGCGTCGAACTGCATGCCTCTGAGCAGCTCCGGCGTCACCTGCGCCAGCGGGCGCTGGGTCGGCTTGCCCCAGTCGAGGTACACCGCGTCGGCATCGGTCAGGATCAGCAGGGCGTCGGCCTCGATCTGGCGCGCCAGCAGGGCGGCAGAGGTCTTTGTCGATCACCGCTTCAATGCCGCGATAGCCGTTGGCGTTCTCCACTACCGGCACGCCGCCGCCGCCGTTGCAGATCACCAGATGGTCGCGCTGGATCAGCGCCGTGATGGCGTCGCTCTCGACGATGCGTTTCGGCTGCGGTGACGGCACCACGCGGCGGACGTAGCTGCCGTCGGCCCTGAACACCCAGCCTTTTTCCGCGGCGAGCGCTTTCGCCTGGGCTTCGCTGTACACCGGGCCAATGTATTTTGTCGGGTTGCTGAAGGCCGGGTCGGCAGCGTCCACTTCCACCTGCGTGAGCAGGACGCTCACCTCGCGCTGCGGTAGATTGTTTTTCAGCGCCTGCTGGAGCATGTAGCCGATCATTCCCTGGCTTTCGGCGCCGAGAACGTCCAGCGGGTAGGGCGTGACTTTGTCGTAGGCGCTGTTCTGCAGCGCCAGCAGCCCGACCTGCGGCCCGTTGCCGTGCACCAGCACCACGCGCCACTGTTCTGTTAATCCGGCGATGGTGCGCGCGGCCTGCTCGATGTTCTGGCGCTGGATATCCGCTTCCAGCGGCTCGCCGCGCTTGAGCAACGCGTTGCCGCCAAGGGCCACAACCAGAGTGGGTTTTCGTTCCATGATGGCTCCTTTAAATTCCGTCGCGTTCAAGCGGGCAGCTCATGCAGCGCGCGCCGCCGCGTCCGCGTCCGAGTTCGTCGCCCGGGATGGGCAGCACGGTGATGCCCGCCTTGTCGTACTTCTCGTTGGTCCAGACGTTGCGCTCGTAGCCGATCACCACGCCCGGGCGGATGGTCAGAACGTTGTTGGCGTCGTTCCACTGCTCGCGTTCGGCCTCAAAGGCGTCGCCGCCGGTGGTGATCAGGCGCACCTGGCTAATGCCGAGGGCTTTCTCGATGGCGTGCAGCAGATCGGTTTCCTGAGTGCGCATAAGGCCGCCGCGTCCGTCCGGAGTAAGCGTCCAGCACTGGGCGTCTTTGCGCACCACTTCCGGGTAGACGGAGAAGGTGTCCACGTCGATGTGGGTCATGACGGTGTCGAGGTGCATGCAGGAGCGGTGTTTTGGCAGCTCAACGGCGATCACGCGCTCGGCCTGGCGGTGTTTGAACAGGCTGTTGGCGAGGAACTCCACGCCCTGCGGCGTCGTGCGCTCGGACATGCCGATCAATACCGCCCCACGACCAATAACCAGTACGTCGCCGCCTTCTAACGTGGCGTGGTCGTAATTAATATTCTCGTCGCCGAAATACTTAATAAAATCCCCGTTGGCAAACGCCGGGTGCCAGCGATATATTGCCCGCAGGTTATTGGTTTCACGCTGACGGGCCGGTTTGGCCATTGGGTTAATAGAGACGCCGTTATAGATCCAGCACGAGGTATCGCGGGTAAATAAATGGTTCGGCAGCGGCTCCATAATAAAATCATTCGCCGTGTGGGTATCCACCACCATATTTTTAATGGCCGCCGGAATTTCGCCGTAGGTTAATCCGCCGCTCAGTCTGCGCGCCAGTTCCCGGTGCGGCATATCCGCCAGCCAGCCGCGCACATCGCCGGCAAAGGTTGGGCCGAGGCGATAGTCAGAGATTTGGGTATCCAACAGCCAGGCTTTCGCTTCTGCAATATCAAGGGTTTGTGTCAGAAGGTCGGTCAACAGCAGGACTTCCACACCCTGCTCGCGCAGCGTGTTGGCGAAGATGTCATGCTCCTCACCCGCCCGCTCAACCGAGAGCACGTCATCGAAAAGCAGCTCCTGACAGTTTGATGGCGTTAAACGTTTCAGACTTAAATTAGGACGGTGCAGCATAACGCTACGCAATTGACCAATTTCAGAACCGACGTAATGCTTTTCCATAATTATTCCTTTAACTGTTTTTCAGAATAAAAAGGGCATGCGCCATGTGATGTGTTTAATTTCATGGCGGCTAAGCTCAATTGATTTCGTGATTCATACTAGGCGGTTAAATAATCCGTATTGTGATATTGCTCACGCGAAACCGGATATTAAGGGGTTTGTTTTCATTTGCATGATTCGCATCAGATAATGATTAATTTCATATTATTGAGGGGTGAATAGCTAAGCAGGATCCGGTGGCATTATTTGAGGTTGTTATTATTTTGTAGATTTTAATCTTTTGAAATATATCGTTATGTTGCTGATTTTAAATGATAAATATCATGTGCAAGAATGACTATGCAATTAACGTAATTAACTATTTTTGACTTAAGAAAAATCAATAAATAATTATGGTTTTTTAGAGCAAATTATCAAAACAGTAAAGTGTGAGACGGCAACGGGTTTTGTTAATAAGAGAGCATGATCAAGAGGTTAGAGCAGTCGTGAGATAAGCGTTGATTAAGGTTATGCATAACCCCTGCATAATTGCCTGGACAGGATTAACAGTGGGTTAACACATTTTCCGATAAACATGCGCTCGCGCAAACCTCTTCCAAAAAGGGCTGGTATGGCAGCCTTAACTCTCGTATAAAAGAAAAAATGAAACGTTGTTTTACATAGAGGTATTTCACATGATTATCGGCAACATCCACCATCTGCAGCCCTGGCTACCTGACGCGCTGCGCCAGGCCATTGAGCACGTCAAAGCCCACGTCACCGACGCTACGCCGCTCGGCAGGCACGACGTTAACGGCAACAGCCTGTTTTATCTGGTCTCGGAAGATATGACCCAGCCGTTCGGCGAGCGCCGCGCCGAGTACCATGCGCGCTATCTGGATATTCAGATCGTGATGAAGGGTCAGGAGGGGATGACCTTCAGCACCCTGCCGCATGGCGCGCCGGACACCGACTGGCTGGAGGATAGAGACATCGCGTTCCTGCCGGAAGGCGAGCAGGAGAAAACCGTGGTGCTGAGCGAAGGGGATTTTGTTGTGTTCTGGCCGGGCGAGGTGCATAAGCCGCTGTGCGCGGTGGGGGCACCGGCGCAGGTGCGCAAGGTTGTGGTGAAAATGCTGATCGGCTAAACGGGTTTACTCCCTCTCCCTGTGGGAGAGGGCCGGGGTGAGGGCAGCAGCGCTCAGAGGACCAAATCACTCCCCAAGCGTCGCCACCATCACCGCCTTAATGGTATGCATCCGGTTTTCCGCCTGGTCGAATACGATGCTCGCCGCCGACTCAAACACCTCGTCCGTCACTTCCATCCCGCCGTGCAGGTCGAACTCTTTCGCCATCTGCTTGCCGAGCGTGGTCTGGTCGTCATGGAACGCCGGCAGACAGTGCAGGAACTTCACGTTCGGGTTGCCGGTCAGCGCCATCATCTGCGCGTTCACCTGATACCCGCGCAGAAGCGCAATCCGCTCCGCCCACTTCTCTTTGGCTTCGCCCATCGACACCCAGACGTCGGTATAGATAAAGTCTGCGCCCTTCACGCCCGCCGCCACGTCTTCCGTCAGGGTGATTTTCCCGCCGTGCTTCTCCGCCAGCGCGCTGCACTCCGCCACCAGGCTCTCTTCTGGCCAGCAGGCCTTCGGAGCCACCAGGCGCAGATCCAGCCCGGTCAGCGCCGCCGCTTCCAGCATCGAGTTGCCCATGTTGTTGCGCGCGTCGCCCGCGTAGACCAGCGTCATCTCGTTAAACGCCTTGCCCGGCAGGTGCTCCTGCATGGTCAGCAGGTCCGCCAGCAGCTGTGTCGGGTGGAACTCGTTGGTCAGCCCGTTCCACACCGGCACGCCCGCATACTGCGCCAGCGTCTCGACCACTTCCTGGCCGTGGCCGCGATACTGAATGCCGTCGTACATCCGCCCGAGAACCCGCGCGGTATCCTTAATTGACTCTTTATGCCCAATCTGGCTGCCGCTCGGCCCTAAATAGGTAACGCGCGCGCCTTGGTCAAATGCGGCAACTTCGAAAGAGCAACGGGTACGGGTCGAGTCTTTTTCGAAGATGAGCGCGATGTTTTTACCGGTAAGCTTCTGTACTTCCTTGCCATTTTTTTTATCGGCCTTGAGCTGTGCCGCAAGGGTCAGCAGAGAAGTGAACTGAGCAGGGGTAAAGTCGAGCAATTTCAGAAAGTGTTTCTTGTATAAATCGGACATTTTATCCTCGCATGGCGAACGCCACTTATTGAATTAAAATTCACTTTATATGTGTAATTATTCATTTGCAACCCCGTTTCATAAATCTTTCTTACAAAGGTGGAGGCAAACCCGTCCGTGTGTGAAAATAGAAGTATCTGCCGCACTTTAAAGAGGATTGAGCCATGGCAAACCCGGAACACCTGGAAGAGCAACGCGAAGAGACGCGTCTGATTATTGAAGAACTGCTGGAAGACGGTAGCGATCCGGACGCGCTGTACACCATCGAGCACCATTTCTCTGCGGATGATTTCGACGCGCTGGAAAAACTGGCCGTGGAAGCCTTCAAGCTGGGTTACGAAGTGACCGAGCCGGAAGAGCTGGAAGTGGAAGAGGGCGACACCGTCATCTGCTGCGACATCCTGAGCGAAGGCGCGCTGAAGGCGGAGCTTATCGACGCGCAGGTAGAACAGCTGATGAACCTGGCCGAGAAGTTTGACGTGGAATACGACGGCTGGGGAACCTACTTCGAAGATCCGAACGGTGAAGACGGCGAAGAAGGCGACGACGAAGATTACGTCGACGAAGACGACGACGGCGTGCGTCACTAAGCGTTTCAGGCGGTGGCGCGCGCCACCGCTTTTTCAAGGCAGAACCATGGATTACCCGCAAATACTCGCCCCCGTACTCAACTTCCTCCAGTGCCCGACCCCGCAAGCATGGATTGATAAAGCCCGAGACCCGGCGAACCTGCCGCTGCTGCTCACCGACCACATGGTGTGCGAGCTCAAGGCCGCCCAGACCGCGCTGCTGCTGGTGCGTAAATACGTCGCCGACGAAAGCGGTGCCGACGCGCTGCTCGACTGGCTCAAGCCCTACGAACAGTTCACCTTCCGCGACGGCCCGGAGCCGGACTTCATCGCCCTGCACAGGCAGATTGGCAAAAGCGTAATGCCCAAAACCGACGACCCGTGGGGCCAGGCGCTCATCGACAGCATGGTGCTGCTGATTAAAGAGGAGCTGCACCACTTCTGGCAGGTGCGCGAGGCGATGCTGGCGCGCGACATTCCGTACGTCAAAATCACCGCCAGCCGCTACGCCAAAGGGATGCTGAAGGAAGTGCGCACTCACGAACCGCTGACGCTGATCGACAAGCTCATCTGCGGCGCCTACATCGAGGCCCGCTCCTGCGAACGTTTCGCCGCGCTGGCCCCGTTCCTCGACGACGACCTGCAGAGGTTCTATCTCTCGCTGCTGCGCTCGGAAGCGCGCCACTATCAGGACTACCTGACGCTTGCCCGGCAGGTGAGCGACGACGATATCTCACCGCGTATAAAGCATTTTGGCGAAATTGAAGCCACACTTATCTCGACACCGGACCACGAGTTTCGCTTCCACAGCGGCGTGCCGGTTTAAACCGGCACAACTCAAGGATAAGGATGCGAGATGAATAAGACGTGGACCCGTACCGTGATGGTTGTTGTGGTAGCCGCCGCCGTGGCGTTCTGGGTGTTCTTCGACAAAAAGCAGCAGAGCCCGGAGCAGCAGTTAAATACCGCGCTGAACGACATGCCCGCCTGGCAGGTGATTAAGGAGCAGGAGCCCGCGCTGCATCAGCGCATCCTCGACCAGATGGCCGCCCTGCAAAAAGCGGGCGAGCCGGAGCAGCAGATTATCGACACCATCCAGCCGCAGATCCTGCATCTGCAGATGTCGCGTCTGCAAAACGCCCCGGACGCTAACGTGGTGAACTACATGACCATCAATATGGAGCAGACCGCCGCCATCCAGAAGGTGAGCGACGATGCCTGTTTCCGCTTCCTCTACCCGACGGTGAAGGGCGGCGTGAACCCAATGCGCATGCTGGATAAAGACCTGATGGCGCGGCGCATGCAGGCCGACGCCGACATGATGCGCGCGGCCTACGGCAAAAACCGCCACACCGTGACCCAGGCCGAACGCAAGGCGGCCGTCGAGGACGTGCGGCCGATTATGAAGGCACTTGCCGATAAGTACGGCGAGGACATCCAGCTGCTGCAGATGCCGGAGAAGGCGGCGGGCAAAGAGAAGCTCTCCTGCGATATGGTGCAGGAGATGTGGGCGAAGGTGCTGGCGCTGCCGGAGCAAAAGGCGGCTGGGGTGATTCGGCTGGCGGTGTCTGAGCTGGAGTAATGAAGGGCGCTGGTTTTTTGGGCACTTAGCGCTGGTTTAGCGCGTCGTCGCTTGCATGGCGGCGCGCGACAGGTATAATCCACAACGTTTCCGCATCCCCTTCAGTGCCGAAGTGGCGAAATCGGTAGACGCAGTTGATTCAAAATCAACCGTAGAAATACGTGCCGGTTCGAGTCCGGCCTTCGGCACCAAGTCACTAAATTCCTTACAATACAGCTAGTTAGAGAATAAAATCTGTCTCTTTTGCCTGTAAGAAATGCTCTGTTATGTCCCTTGAAAAAGCCGCTGTGGTTGATAGTGGTAATTGGGATGTTAACTCATAGCGGCGTGTAGTTCCAAGCGTCAAACACGTACTGACTCAACTTGAAAGCTATGACGTAGCCACCGTCTCTAAACAATCCCAAAAACTTTTAGTGAAGCGCATTTTAGCCCGATGCCCCCGTTCTGTCGCCGTCGCGAGACGCCGCAGGGGATAAACAGGTTTATGGTGGTCACGGTACTTGCAGACCATATGCAAGCTCTGCCAGCGGTTCGGCCTCGCTCCCCTTGGGTACATGGTCATCCTGATAAGCCTCACTAACTGACATAACCCTGATGAAGTCGCCAGAGGCTCCGCTTGTTGTCTTACCACCAACGGGGCTTTATGGCTATCTTGTATATCAACATAGCGGAATGAGTTTCTACTTCAAGTTGCTCCAGTGGTATCTTTACATATAAGACCCAAACGGAGCGGTACAATGGCTGGTCAAGATAAAAATAAGATTCCCGATTGGAAAGCTCTCGAACAACTTGTTGCCATGATTCAAAAGCAGCTTTCTCCTGATGCTGTAGTGCAACACAATGTGATGCTTGATGGTATCCAGAGCGAAACTAAAAGGCAGGTGGATGTTCTGGTGGAACAGTCCATTGGTCAGTACAAGATGCGTATTGTTATTGATTGCAAAGACTACGCAAATCCGGTGGATGTCAAAGGCGTTGAAGAGTTTCACGGGTTAGTACAGGACGTATGTGCGCATCAGGGAGCGTTGGTTTGTCCTGCTGGTTTTACTAAATCAGCTTTGCGGCGTGCACAGAAATTACAAATTGCGCTTTATCGCCCAGTTTCTACAGGCGACCATAAATGGCGGGCGGAAGTGACTGCCCCTGTATTGTGTGATTTCAGAAACAGTTTCATGAGTTTTGGCATTAGATGTTCTGCTCCTAAACCTCTGCTAATTCCGAATGAGTTTTACAAGTTGCCAGTCTACAGCCCGGAGAACGAGCTATTGGGTACGGCGTTAGGGCTTGCTCAGTCTCGGTGGGATAGTGGTGCTTTACCTAGTGAACCGGGAGAACATGATGAGTTATTGATATTTGAGGGGGTTAAAACTCAAATTGATAATGGATACGGTGATAAGGTGGAAGTCACCTTAACTCTTCGGCTTTTTGTAAAACAAAATCTATATCTCGGCCATTTACCTGTTGAAGATATCAACGGATTACAAGATGAGCATACCGGACACATTGTCACTAATGCTTTTACGCTGGGTGGTCTCAACCCTGATGAGGTTGAACGAGACTGGCAACGGATCGAGGATATGGGCACAATTGAATTTGAACCCCTCCTGAAAGTTGTTGGCTATAACTGCTACGGTATCGGTCCCGGATGAGCTACGGATTTTATTTAACAATATAAGGGCTGGAAATGCAGAGTGAAATTATCACACAGAAAAATGGAAAAGGTATCTTTGACCGCAAGGCTTGGTTAGCTGAGTCCAAAAAACTGTATTTATCAGCAAAGCTATTGAGAAGTGAAGGTGAACGAAATAAAAACCTTTTTAAGATTACAGATAAGAAATCTCCCGTTGTGCATGAATATATCGACATAGCATCCTCAACTGATAAAACTAGCAGGTTGCTGCTGGGGTATGCTTTCGAAATGTTATTAAAATCCGCGATCCTTTTAATGAATCTTGGTGCGCAAAAAGATACTATAGACACTAAGTTTCGCGATTACGGTCATAAACTGGATAGGATGGCTATTGATTTAGAATTGGCATTAACTGTTGATGAATTAAAATTATTAAAAATTGCGTCGCAAGATATTGTGCTTCAGGCCAGATATCCGATTGGCAAAGTTGATGATACAAGTTATATATCCGAATTAAACAAAAGAAATATACAGCTGGCCGATGGCAAGATTTTTGTGGGTATGATTGAACTGTATGACAAAATAAAAGATATAGTTGCCAAGTTTGATAATGACTCAACGAATTGTGCAGAGTTTAATGTGCTTAGAGGGAGTGATTTTATTCTCTTTATGCGAAACGGAGGTGGGCTGTCATCAAGAGCAATAGTAAACTTTGCGGCTCAATTCCCGGAGGGTAATAAACGCAAGTCATATTTAAAAGAAATTATTGAGACGCATGCTGGCAAGTTTGCGTTGTTATATACATATCGTTGGGCTTCATTTTCATTCTTCGAAGACACGGGCAAAAAGCTCATCCCGCTTGAGGAGTAACAAGTTTTCGTAACATCTTATCCGGTACATGTAGTATCTGCCGCATGTTTGAATTTGCGCCTCTAAAACCCCCATCCCAAGCGGCTCTCAGGGGCTTGTGCGCGTGGAGTAATGCTGTTGTACTGGGTATGTGCGCACTACCTCTACAAGCCGCATTCTACCGTTAGCCTATAGCTAACTCCCGGCTTGAAAAATTGCACGCTTACGGTTGCGCCTCCCTCGACGGTTAAGGCTTCAACTCCCCCCGTGCGCCTCTCCCAGCCGAAGGCTGGGCGGGCTGTATATCGATTTGCCTTCCTCTGTGGCGTTTATGACCCTGTTTCGCGTTCTGATCATGAGACTGTGGGTTAGGGTTACTCTTCTCTTTAAACGCTAAATCACTCCTGAATCTCCACTGTTAAAGCACTTTGCGTTGATGCTGGGTGCTGCTCTTGCCTGCGCTTGTGTCTGTCTCGTTTGGGTATACCTGATAAAGACATAGACACACTGTCTCATTTGACTATCTATAAAACTCTATTGACTACACATTGTTGATGTGATCTCTTATAGGTCTTGCTGTGATATTTCATTGAGACTTAGGGGGGAAGCATGGCACACAATGCGCTTATCTATTGCCGCGCCAGTACAGCAGAGCAACACGCAGACCGGGCGCTGGGCTTGCTGCGAGAGTTCGCCAGTGAGCGGGGCTGGCCTGTGCGAGCGGTGTACATCGAGAACGCCAGCGGTGCAAGGCTCGCTCGCCCTGAACTGATGCGCCTGCTGGATGATGCGCAGGCCGGAGAGGTCTTACTTGTCGAGAGCATCGACAGGCTAAGCCGCCTCACGCAAAAGGAGTGGGCGACACTGAAACAGAGGATTCAGGATAAGGGGCTGGTTATCGTTGCCGTTGACCTACCAACCTCGTGGCAACTACTGAACGATACAGCGTCAGAGCTTACAGAGGGCATTCTGAGAGCCGTTAATGCAATGCTGATTGATATCCTCGCTACGATGGCACGAGTGGACTACGAGACACGCAGAGCACGCCAAGCGCAGGGCATCGAACGTGCCAAAGCAGAGGGGAAATATAACGGGAAGTCTAAGGATGAGAGCGCCCGTGAAACTGTCCGCGCTATGCTTACTGTTGGGAATAAACCAGAGCACATCATGAAAGCTGCCGGGATAAGCCGGGCAACGTTCTACCGTATCAAGCGGGAGATACTTGCAGGTAGATAAAATTATAGGGGCAGGTTTTTAGACTTGCCCCTGATTAGCTTATTCTAAGCGACGGAGCTGTGTTTTAACGTATTCAAAAAATTCTTTATGAGTAACCATTGTCTTGCGTAATACGCCTTTGAGTTCAGTCCCCATAACACGTAATGTAGAACGGTTTGCCTCTGTCTGACGCTTACCCACGCGTGTCAGCACATAATTTAATTCGTGGTCTTGCGAAAAGTTAACGTAATCATGATCACTAATAGGCATGAATCAAATCCCTTCTTAAAGTTATAACTTTAATCAATGAGTTACCTAATGATGTGCATTTCAAGAGGCAACCTTCCATACATCCATTAACATTAAGAAACTTGGGCATCGTTTTTTCAAGTGCAGATTTAAAACGCCATAATTAGTTCGTGTCAAATGTGACGTAGAGCAAAAATATCCTCTCTTTATAGTATACGGTTTTACTTGCGGCTCTCGATATGAAGAGGTGGCGGGGCTTTAGCCGTGCCAGACGATGAACATCGAGATCAGATTGTGAATGTGATTTATCACTGAACAATTCGAGGGATAGGGCAGGGGAAGGGATCAAAGGCTGTGTTGTCCAATCACTAAGCTAGATTTGAGGCTGGTTAACACGTTAGTAGTATCTTTAAAGTTGCATTTAAAATACATGTACAAAAAAGGGTTCTTCCCTTTCATCCCTTCTCCTAATCAGTGTTATCGCTTTTCGCTCTACACTGGCTGCGCTTCTCGCGTCTGCGAGTCCGCTTTCATTCGCCTGCGGTTCATTCATCGGCCTGCGTCCGCTGTGATGCTCGGCCCTCCACGCAACCGCGCTTGCCGGGCAGTCAACGCGGCGGGGGATAGAGTAGTGGTACGGTACTCTCTATCGGTACTGTATTTGCCGTATCATCTTCCTTATCCACCCCCTCACAGGTACTCATCTCAGGGCTTCACCCCTGCGCCCTATCACTATACTGCCCTACTGCGTTCACGTTTTGCCGTCTGTCATCCTGCCGGATTCCACCCAATGAAGGCTACTATATTGGGATATGGTACTCACAATGCCGCTCCTAACCACACCCATTCTAGTGTCCCGCCAAACCTACCAAAAGTTATCGCCTAATCATCCATAAAGTCAGATAGAGCAAGGCTTGAGAGAGCCATGGTTAAAAAATAACCATATAAGGGCATCTACTGTGGGGAGACGGAGCACTGCCACCGCTGCAATAAAAACCTCCACTAAGAAGAACAGACTGCCACACTCCCGGCGCTGCCGTCCTACGCCCCATTCTATACTCACCTTACTTTTTGGAGATTTCACCATGCCAACGAATCTACGCCGTTTGCTTGCGCAGGCTGCTGACGCTGACCCGTTCAATACTGCAAACGCAGATGTACAGCAAATGATTGCTGACGGGATTGTTATCCGCCGTTCCAAGATATGTCCCGTGAAACGTAAACCCGTTAAGGCGGCATACAACACAAAGACCGAGGAGTTTTATTACAATGCAGATGGCTCCGCGATGACCTTGCGGGAGTGGCGAGCGCTGCACGGTGTTCAACCGAAGAAGCAAAAACAGCGCTCTGACACTGGGTTGCGGCAAGTCATCCAGCCCGGCGACGCTATTCATTGCCGACGCGCTGAGATAGAAATGTGGCTCAACAAGAAGCCTGCTCGTTATGTTGACCCGCTGCCGCCAGATATCCCCGGCGTCCGCGTAGACGATGCCGCATTGAAACCGCGCGAGCACGCCGTACCCGAATCGACAACCGGGCAGAATGCTTTTCTCAAAGCCTGCCGTGAGTTTCTGATTTGCGATGACGCCACCCTGAAAAGAATCAGCCGGGGTATGGGCCAACTGGAAGCTATGCGCCATGCTGATTTTACGCGACTGGGTGAAAGCCCGGCTTTCCGTCAGCTATGGTGCGGTGAGCTGAAACCCACAGATGATAAATTCAATACGCTGAATCTGCATTGTGACATTGGGGGCGCTGACCTGCCGCCGTCCATCCCGCCGTTGATTACTGCGCCGTACAGGTTCCGCGAGCTGGAGCAATGCGACCGCCCGGCGTTTGTGCCATTGCCGCCGCCAGACGGTGGCGACTGGCGACCCGGACAGCAGGACGTAGCCGCCGCTGTGTTTGCCCGTGACCGCGATATGCTGGCGGTACTACCGACCGGGTACGGAAAGACGGCTGCATTCACCTATGCCCTGCAATTTGAATCCGGTGCTGGCGAGGGGCTGACCGTTATCGTTGTGCCGACGAACACCATCAAGCAGCAGGTGCTACAGCAGTTAAGGGAGGCTGGCGTTCACGCGGTGGCCTTTGGCGATAAACTACCGAAGCGGCGTAATGCGCAGCAACTTGCGGGGCTGGCTGCCGGGGCGTTTCGGGTGATTGTCGTTTCTCCTGAGCATCTGGTGCCGGGTAGTCAGGTGCTGGCGGCACTGATGGCCGCTGGTGTGGACAGGTTCATAATAGACGAGGTTCACACCGTTGAGGACTGGGAGTTCCGCGCCGCTTTCCCCGCGATGAAGCATACCCTGCAAAATGCCTTCCCCGCTGCGCAGCGTTGTGCGTTCACTGCCACTTTGCGAAAAGGTGATGAGGCTGCCTTGATGCAAGAGCTGGGCTGCCGTGGTGATTTTCTCACCTTCCGCGCCAGCGCTGCCCGTGAAAACATCCAGCTTGTTCCTGTTCGGCAATGTGAAACCCAGCGCCGGGCTGCCGTTGGTCTGGTTGATGCTCTGCCGGAGGATGAGAAAGTTTTAATTTTGGTGGACAGCATAAAAATGCTTTACGCGTATCTCGATGAGCTGGGAGACCGCGCCCGGCCTTATCATTCTGACGTCAAGCGACTGCCCCGTGACCAGCGCCATGCGAACGCTGCGTGGTTCGCCAGCACGCCGGGTGCTGTTCTGGTGGCGACCAAAGCCTTTGGCCTCGGCGCTGATATCTCTGACGTGCGTAACGTAATTGTCACTTATGTTCCCGAAGACCTGCCCGATTTAGTGCAAATGGTTGGCCGCGCCGGACGTGACGGGCAGGCAGCTCGCGCGTTTCTGCTGTGGTCATCGCTGGCGCTGGATGCTGCGCCTGATGAGCTTGCTTACTTCTACCGCCCTGAAAACTGCAACTGGCAGTACATCGCTAAATACCTCTGAGTCGAAAGGCTCTCCCTGATTCTCTGGAGTTAATCATATGCCTGTTACCGAACATGCGCAGCGTCATGCTGCGCGTGCGGATGCGCTCGTCACCGCACAATTAGCCTTTGCCCTGAACGGCTATTCCTTTGATGGATTGGCTGAGCGTCATCGCCAGACCCTTAACCGTGAGGCTTTGCTACGTCAAGCAAGTACGCCACTACAGCGGTATTGTCTGCTGAATAATTGTGAGCCGTGGGAGTGTCTGGCCGCTGTGCTGAACCGCATGAAAAGGCCGGATGGTTCGCGTCGCTGGAAAGCTGTCCGCCTTTCTGATCGGGTTTTCAATGGCCGAGTGCATCCAGTGCGCAAGACGCCTGATGAAGTTTACGCCGCTATTGCCCGCCGCTTGTTCCTGCCGAAGCCCGTGCATCAAGAAGTAATACAGCACATCCGGGCGCTTGGCCTGTTACCTGTTGGAGATAACCACCAATGACGAAATCTGAATTTGAAACCGGGACATGGGAGTTAAAGACCCTGCTGCTGGGTGCGTTAACTCGCAGGCTCCGGGAAGACGAGGCAGGAGAATCCCGCATGGCTGCTGCCGAGTTGTCATCCTGCGTGAACTTCCTCAAGCAGAACGCCGCCGACTCGCCTGACGCATCGTTTAATCGCGTATTTGAGGATGATGATTGATGACGCCACAACACTTTCGCCAGTGGTTCGCCTCACTGCCTGAGAAGTACCAGAAGCAGGCCAAAGCCATGTACGACAACACCCGGCGCAGCGGTGGTGTCCACACCGCAACCAGCCTCGCTTTGATTAAAGACCTTGTAGAAGATTCGATTAACTTTGATGGAGAGTTCCAATATGACAACCACCAGTAACGCGACCTTAACCATTGTGGATATCCAGCACATCAACACGCTGGTGTACAAACAGCTTCTGAATAACGAGCAAATCGCTGCGGCCACTGGTTTCAGCCCGAGCGACATCGACCGTGTAATCCGTGGCGTCTATGTCGATGACTTGGCAGACCAGTGGAAAAACGATGCTGATATCACGTTGGCGGAGTACAGCGCCATCCGCAGCCGCTATAAGCCCGGCAAGCTGCACCGTGATACAGAGTTTATGATTGCCCGCGATATGCTGATTCGCCCTGAAACAGTGCTGGCTATCGCGCATTCTCGGTTCACTAACGCCCACACGCACCCAGTGCCGAAAGCCGTTAAAGCAAAGCCGGAGAAAGTAAAAGCAGTGCGCAAGATAGTGCCTGCTGATTTAGATGAGATCCACAAGTTAGAGCGCTTCGGTTGGCCTGTCGCAGAAATTGCCGAAAAGCTGGGCGTCCCTGTTGAGGCCATCGCGCATGTGCAACGCTGCCTGAGAAATCGATGGAGCTATCCCGACATTCTGGAATCTGTTAATTCCAAATTCAGTGAGGCTGCATGATGGCAGAGAACGAATCGCTGCACCCTGCCGTTAACCCTGATCTCTACGTGAACCTTGATGAACAACGCGAAGGATACGCGCCGATAGAATCACGGGGTTGGGATGTGCTGACGCAGAACCTGTCCGGGGAGGGGCGAACTGGCCCCGGCCAAACACTAAACCAGAATCCGAAACAACGCCCGCGCGGCTCCGTTGGTGAGCGTCGTTGGCTACGCCGTCACGGGCTTATTTAACTGAGGATTATTTCATGAGCACCATCATTTTAATGGAGCCACGCCGCGCGGCTGATTGCGGGCAACAACTGAAATTCATTGCTGACGCCTTAAATCTACGCCAAATCGATTTGGCTCATGTGTACCAGATCGACAGACAAGATCTCGGCAAAGCGTACCACGGACAGAAGATGATTCCTGCCCGATGCGTACACGCGCACATGCTTTTACTTGAACTGGCACACCGCCGAGTTACATCACAAGAGGTTGCATAATCATGGCTGACCAGAATGTTAATCCGTACCTTTCGGGCGCTGATACTGCGTCGCAGCAATCGCCATACATGGCTGCACCTGTTGGCGCTGACAATGGCGCATCCCGCTTTAGCTCTGCGCCTGCTGATGCTGATTTCCTCCGTACCCAGCCCGTTAACGGCAATGATGGCGGCCAATGGAATAATAGCAACATTGCTAATCAGCAAGACCAAAACGCGGACAGCGCCGGGGCGCAGATGGGCGATACTATCCCCCTGATGGATGGAACATCTATTGAGTACACCGCCGAGCTACAAGGGTTAATGGGGCAGTTTCACCAGTCTGTCGAAAGCCAGCTAGGGCAGGGGACAGTTGACGCGATGTTGCAGTACGCTGGCACACTCGACGCTGGGACGCAATCCACCCTTGAACGTATGGTTATGTCTGGCGACCCTGCACAGATGCAGCGGGCGGTTCAGTACCTGCAAGAACGTATGGCTGCTGGTTCTGCTTCCGGGTACGTTTCTGCACAGGGAAACCCATACGGCCAGCCTGCCGCGCAATCTGTTGGAATGTCACATGCGGAGTTTATCGCGGCGTATGACCAGCTTTCGCAGTGGGCGCAGCAATCAGGGTATGGCCCCGGCCATCGCCAGTACGACGATCAATACCGCGCTCTGGTTGCGCAGCGCTCCGCTGGCAAACGCGCTGGCCGTTAAGCAATCGCCTGTCCTGTCTTCCCCACGTCTTAACCTTACGTTTTAGAGCCTGAATCGCGTTGTACATCGCCAGATGTGCATTCGTATACCTGCGCCTGTAAAACGCGAAATTACCTCTCAAACGCCACACATAAACCCACTTTGCATTGAGATCTGACAATGACCTTACTGACACCTGAAAACGTGGCAGCGGCTAGGGCTGCCCGTAGCGCAAGGATTGAACACTGGAAAGCGAACGCCAGCCAGCTTAAACAAGACTTTGTTGATGAAACTCACTGGCGGCGGCTCGCCTCACGCTTTGGCGTGCGTATGCCCTCGGCGTATGTTCCCGGCTCCGAGCTGCGATTGCTGCGCCGGGCGGCCAAACGCGCGGGCATCTCTGGTGCTGATATGCGCGATGCTTTTGGTGGGGGCGTTGCGCACCTGCACGAGCTTAATCCCCATTGGCCTGCCTTCGCGCTTATCGGCCTGATTCTTGAGGTGGCGGCTGAAAAAGCTGCTGCCTGATTCATCCCATTCTCTTTTCCCCTTTTCCATAAATCGCGCTGGCTAACGCTGGCGCGGGAGCTATTTCTATGACTGACAATGTTTATACCCCTGACCAATTCCGCCCGCACTGGGGCGGTGTAGATGCTGACAACGACATTCACATTGAAGCGTATGACCGGGACGTTCAGACCCGTCTTGAGGCAAAGAGCGTCTTTCTGGCCGAGGGGCTTAGCACATACAAGCCGCTGACAGCCAGCAACCAATACCGCATTGATCGCCTGAGTGGTGATCTTGAGGTGAAGGGTAGAACCGCAGGGCAATCGCTGGAGCTTACCACCGTTAAGTCGGACAAGTTGGTTATCTCTGTGGATACGCTGAGCTATATCCGCATCCCGATTGACTATCAGGATGACTGGACAGCTCCTACCTTTCGCGCAGAGCTGAGCCGCAATATCGGTACTGCTCACGCTAAATTCTACGACGAAGCGCACACCATCCAGCTAATCAAAGCGACTGACTTTGTACCGCCGCCGACACTGCAACCAACGTTTAACCCACTAACGGATAATGTTGTATCGCTCGACCTGACAGCGGGGAGCGAAGAGGATGCAGCTAACGAACTGGTTCACGCTATCAAAGCTGCTGTTAATCGATTCTTGACTGAGAAAGATATTCCGGTGGCGGAGCTGGTACTGCTTATCGACCCGGCTTGGTTCAGCATCCTGATGGAACATAAGAAGCTGATGAACGTCCGTTACAGCCGGGATAGTGGCAACGATTACGCATGGCGTCGTGTTGGCTATGTCGCTGGGGTGCGTGTCATTGAGCTGAACAGTTACCCGCAGGAAGCCATTACCGGGCATGAACTGGGCGCTGATTATGACGTTACCGCAGAGGAAGCGATGACGAGGGCGACGCTGTTCCGGCCTGCGTCTGTACTTGTGACGGTGGAAGCCCAAAGTATCACTAATCGCCAGTGGGATGATGAGCGCGAAATGACAATGGTGATGGATTCATATCGCCTGTTCAACGTTGGGCTGCGTCGCCCTGATTGCGTTATCAATTTCCGACAGGCTGGGTAACTGGAGGGGCAGAGTCATGACTAATGATGCTTGCGCCCCTGAGCTGCTGTGCTCCCTTTTTCTGTATGACCCGGTGACAGGTCGCCTGCACCATAAAGCTAACCGACGCCGGGTTAAGGCTGGCTCCTATGCTGACTCCACCCGGCGAGCTGATGGCTATCGTCAAGTTGCCCTGCGACTTGATGGCAAGCAGTACCAGCTAAAAGCCCATCGCGTGGCGTGGATTCTTGCGCATGGCGCTATTCCTCACGGTAAGCAGATCGATCACATCAATGGTATCCGTGACGACAACCGCCTATGCAATCTGCGCTTGGTTACGCAGCGGGAAAACGACCAGAACCGACGCAAGGCAAGGGGGTATAGCTGGAATAAGGGTTGTAGCAAATGGGAGGCTTACATACGCGTTGATGGTGTACGCCATCACCTTGGCTTGTTCACTACCGAAGCGGCGGCGCGTGCCGCGTACCTGAAAGTTAAAGCCAGATACCATCCCTCAACGCCAGCCGATTTATTGCAGGCTGCCTAATCCTCGGAGGTTCCATTAATGGCTGATGAAAAGCCGATTAGAGCGCTGGCAGATGATGACCCGCGCCGCCAGCGGTACGCCGAACTGTTGGCGCAGGCTGGCCGCATGACTATTCCCCGGCTGCATCCGGGCGATGCTAACAGTGTTATGAGTCAGCTTGCGACAATGCTCGGCGCACCTGTCCCGATAGTGGGTGCTATGACGGAGCACGCCGCTGCATGGCGTGCCTGTCTGCTGGAGCAAGGGCTTGGCGATCTGCTGGGTGGCTTGAGTAAGCAGGTGCTGACAATCTTCTTTCTGCTCTGCTGGAGAGACAGCGCCTTGCGATTGGCTGGTAAGCAAAAGGAACGGCTTACAGCGGCCAGCGAGGGTTTGACCATAGAGCAATACCGGGCAATGCACCCGGCTTACAGAGAGGATAAAGAAGATGACAACCACGATTAAATTAAGGTGGCGGTACATCGAGCCGCCGCCAATGGCTGGCGCACTCGCTGACCTGAAACAGTGGGTAATGGATACCGGAGAGTCTGAGCTTGAAGCTGAATTTCGTAAGCTGCTGGGGCTAATGCGCCGCAACGGTATCAGTGACGAACGCGTTAATGCGATGGCTGATGAGCTTTATGTTCTGGTATGCCAACGCCAGCGCGAAGAATACGAAGCCTGCAAGCGGGCTGCCTCTGACAATGGAGACTTTGAATCATGGTTACACGGACATACCAACTACTAAGAAAAGCGATGCGGGGCTATCTGGAACACCTCGGCAACATGCCGCTGGCAGAACGGATTACAAATGCTGCTGTATTCGAAGATGTGTATCGCTTCCTGTTGAATGGTTCCGGGCGGCTGGAGTTGCGCCGCGCTGACGTGGCCGCTGTCCGTGTCTTCTTGTGGAATTATCAATACCGACGCTGTGCAGTGACAGGTAAGCCGCTGCGCCTTGCGTCTGCCGTGCTGGATCACTGCCACCGAACCGGGCGCGTGCGTGCTGTGGTGCATCGTTCTGCTAACGCTGCGGAGGGAGGCCGCTACGTTGGGCGGACGTGTGGTGTTAGCGTTACGAATTTAAGGGATATGGTTTGCAGCTATCGCAAGCAATACAATGGTATTGGCGTGTTATATCCATAACTGCGGGGCGAACCGCCCCGGCAATACTAAAAATAAAATGCGTCTTTAAATTGTATATTTTGGAAGTTAGAACATTTTTCATTATATTCCAACTGTTGTTCTGTAAATGATTTGTATAGCGCCCTCAATTCACCAAGTTCTTCTTGGTTAGGCACCTTTGCTGTAGATGCAGATATTGCTTTACCGAAAAAAGAGTTGACCGTGTTTGTCATCTTATTGGAGATGTCGAGTAGCGCATTTAACTCTTCTAGTGCTGGGGGTTTAATAATATTTCCGTAGCTTGAGGCTCTCGTAAAACATTTGCTGATAGATAACGAAGCCTCAAATGAATCAAGCCCAATCCTTTGGATCTCTATGTAAGTTGTAAGGTCAATTGGTCGATTTTGCGTTAATGCTTCTTCTGTTTTCCCTATCGCGTAATTTAATAGCAATCTCACCCTGCCATGTCTGTCTCTTACATTTACCACTTCTTCATATAAGTTAACTGCTGAAATAAATGCAGCGTCATTCATTTTTGTTTTAAAATACTCATTAACCTTCTTCCCTCCAAAGATTAAACCAGCTATAACGCCAATTGTGGTAATTGAGTTAGATGCAATTGAAACGATATTATCCCATGCTTGTAAATCCATTGCGCACCACCCGGTAACATTTTATCACTGGCGAGCGATTCGCTCGCCCCTATTAAATTTAATCTACACCACTATGATTAATTAATTCTACATACTTCCTCATTTCTACTGGAGAAGCTGCATTTTTCGAGTAAGTTTTGAAGCTCTCTGTACTCCCGCGCTCATGGCCGACGAGCAGGGCAATACGATCCTCTGGCACTTGAGCACGGTCGAGCTGCTGCACAAACGCATGGCGGAGTGAATGAAACACTTTCCTCTCTGCGGCAAGTTCGCCAAGAGCTTTACGCTTTGCCCGTGTGAACTGCTGCGTATGCCACGTTGAGCGTTTCCCATCCGCCCGGTCTGTAATTGACGCGTGATAGAACAGAAAGCCGTTATGCGTGGTTTTAAGCAATGATTTCACGAGGGGAATTAGCTTGCTGTGTACAGGGACGATTCGTGCCGCGCTCTTGGTCTTCCCCTCGGTGATCTCAAAGCACAAAACGCCCTCGATAGTTTTAATACTGCTCTCACGCAGTGTACATATTTCATTGATCCGCATACCGCTGTAAGCACCAATAGCCGTTACCGCCTTCATCTCGTCATCAAGCAAAGCATAGACCGTTGCTAGCTCGCCCGGTGCGAAGACTTCATAGCTGACCTTGCTGCTTTTTGCTTCGAGCGCATGGCCGCGCCAAGGATTGTCCTGTGGTGCATCGTGATAGCGATTGCGTGCCAGATCCCATATCTGCGCCAGTGCGCTTATATAGTTCTGGATGGTTTGGGGCGCTCGCTCAGTTTTGAGCTTATCTAACCAGCCTGTAACTATGGTTCGGTTAATATCCCGCAACTGAATATCTTTCTTTTTCAGGTGGGTTAACAGCACCTCTACGGCTTTGTTGGTCTTGGATAGCGTGGTCAGCTTTCTCTTCTCGCTGTATTGGAGAAGATACAGATCGCGCATTTTAAGTAGGGAAGGGCAAGCCTGAACCGATGCACCAAATGATGCGGGGGCTTCCTTGGCGTACACACTGACACGGCGTAGCTCATCAATGATTTGGTCTACAGATGAGCCGCCTTGTGGCTTAAGCAGATTCCGTAAGCGAGTCCATTCCAGAGCAATAGCATCGCGAAACAAACGCGCTTGCCGTATGTCTCGTGTCCCTGTGCTTTTCATAAAGTAGCGTTTCCCTTGGAACAGGTGGCGCATGTAGCTGGGGATAGCTATCCGCACGAGGTAATTCCCGCAGGGATCTAAAACTAGATAACGATCTCTCTTGAAACTCATACAAACCCCGGTTATGTTGTCGGGGCTTTTTCATGGCTAAACAGTCTGTGAAATGTGCCGGGGTTATGAGCTTTAGTCTCGCTAGTTCAATGAGTTAACAATGATTCTTGAAGCAAGCTAAGCCGCTATAACCCGTGCCGGTTCGAGTCCGGCCTTCGGCACCAAAAGATGCAAATCAAAGTCGCTTAAGGGCGGCTTTTTTTGTGTCTGAAATCGGGTTGCCGCAAGGCTGTCCTCGCTTTTCCGCTCCACCTGATTCAATCAATACAAACGTATTGAAGAAATACTTATGAAAAATCAACACTCAGCATAAGCAGGGCAGTACTTATGCTGAGTGAGGTGATACGTCATGATTTCATATTATCAACAAAATCTTCGCTACTTAATAATTCATCATTTTGTGCTAAAATAAACTGTTTTAAAAACTGCTCGATACGTATATTCAACTTAAATAAAGGCATGCTTACGCCATCTTGTTTTTCAAAATATATTTTTGCTTTTACCTTATCTACCGATTCTTTTAATGCGTCGAAGCGACCAAAATCGTTTAGATTTTTCGCATTAACACTATTAACCATTAATGCTATGAGCAGTTCTTTATCTAAACCAAGAGCGTTAATAACTGCGTTTATTTGCGCATTTTCAGCGTTATTTTTGTAGATGTTGATGTAGTCTCTAAAAGTATGGCCTTCAATTAACTGTGCATCACCGCGCTGCAAGTCGTGCAAGAAGAGTTTGGCATACTTTTGCTCGATTTGGGTGAGCGATGCAAACGACTTGTGCAACTCATTTAATGTAGTTTCAATGCTCGCTGGGGCCTGGTGTTTGTTCAGTTCTTTTAAGTATTTATCAAAGCGGCTGTTCATATAGTCGGCATCGATTTTTCCGGTATCTATTTCAGTTAAATAACCACTGATATCAAAAGGCACATCGCCACCACCTGCACCATCGTGCTCACCTTTAGCTGTTAATTCTTTATAGCGCAGGACCAGACTCAGGTAAGTTTGTTCGTCTATAGCCAGCGTTACTTCATGTTCTGCATTATTTTCAGTAAAGGAATAGATCGACTGTTCCCAATGGAAGCCTTGTACTTTAGCCGCTTCCAGGTGCTGGTTAAAGGTATTAAACAACTTGGCAAATTGGGCACAGGCTTCTATATCGTCTGGCAGTTTTTCAAAATTCTCCACACCAGCGGTAACAAACAGCTCGGTAATGTCAGCTACTAATTCATTTATGGCTTTAAGATTGCTTTCTAATTTGTCAACAAACAAGCCGATAGGCTTATCGCCGGAATAGAGTTTTACCGCAGCATTAATGTGCTGCTCCATTGTATGTGGGTAGCGGTAATAACGGATGATGCCGTGAGGTTTGTCGGGACCAAACAAGCGATTGGTGCGTGAGAACGCTTGAATTATATTTTGATATTTTATTACCTTGTCTAAATACAAAGTATTAAGCCATTTAGAATCAAAACCAGTGAGCATTTGATCCACTACAATCAATAAATCTAATTGCTTTGAAGGCTCGGTATGTATGCGTTCGTAAGGTTTTTTATGAGCAAGGCGTGCCGCTAAATCTTTTTTAAAAGCGGCGTGGCGGGCAAAATCAAAATCGTGGCCATAACGCTTATTGTAGTCACTCATAATTTCATCCAGCCCATCGCCTTTAAACGTTGGGCCTCGGTCATCGCTACCGTCGTTATCAATATTTGGATCAAACAAGGCTGAGATTTTTAGCTCAGGTTTGGCCGCTTTTAAACGCCGGTAATAGTCAATCGCTTCAGCGATGCTATTTGTGGCTAAAATTGCGTGAAATTTATTTCCTTGGCTGAGTACATCCCATTTATCTAAAATGTCACTGACGACTTTTTCCTGGTGGGTAGCCGTTAAATATTGGCTTTTAGGTACATAGTCTTCAATGCCTTTATGGTATTTGCCTGTGGCATCTTTATAGCCAGCCATCGGTACGTCATTTAAAAAGTGATTAAACTTTTTCTTTTTAGCGGGATCCGCCATCGCATCAGAAACCGAATTAGCCTTAGCTTGTTCTAATGCAACTTCTTTCCTAAGATCACTATCTCTAAAAGTAGGTACTTTGTAAGGATCAAAGCCCAAAACGTTACCATCACGTATACCATCGGCTATGCTATAGCGATGCAACTCGTTACCAAATACATCAGCAGTAGTATTGCTATTGATTTTATTTTCATCATGAATTGGCGTGCCGGTAAAACCAAAAAAAAGTGCCTTAGGGAATGTTTTTTTAATGCTTACCAGCATGCCTAGTTTATTTTCTTTGCCTCCACTCATCGTTGAGCGATGTGCTTCATCAATAATAAATACCAGGCGCTTAGCACGGATTTTTTCTATATCAGCTGAATTTGTTGCTGTTCCCTCATCATCAGCTTCTTCAAAAATATTACTCATTTTTTGAATGGAGCTAACAATTAACGTATCGGAAGTTGCACTGCTTTTTAATTTGGTAATGAGTACATGAGTATTCTCTGTAGCTTGAACGGTTTCACCATCGCTAGCAAAATTGCGATATTCCGTCAGAGATTGGGTACCCAGCTCAATCCTGTCCATTAAAAAAATCACTTTATCGGCATCTTTCGATTGTGCAATTAACTGCGCCGATTTAAAACTGGTCATGGTTTTTCCCGAACCGGTAGTATGCCACACATAACCCCCGAGACGATCAGGGTTATTAGCGCTACCCAGCTGTTGCCAGTTGGTTTTGGCTACTTTGTCTGATATCGCATTGGCGGCGTAATACTGATAACTGCGCATTACCTTAAGCACGCCGTCGGTATCGTCGGCGACGGTATAAAAGCCAATCAACTGATGCGCCATAGGGATAGAAAGCAAGGTAGAGGCGATGTCTTTCCAGTAGTTCATGGGTTCGTTATTAAAATCGGCCCAGTTAAACTGATAATCGGGGTTAAACTTGCCGTCTAGTCCGGGGTTGGCAAAGTATTTGGTCTCGTTTGGCGCCATAGCCACAAATACCTGGATGAGTGAAAAAAGGCCGCTAAATAAGCCTTCTGTACTGTACTTTTCAATTTTGTTTACGGCCTGGCTAACCGGGATACCGCTGCGCTTTAACTCTACATGGATCACTGGCATACCGTTAATCAGTAGCAACACGTCACCTCGTCTGTCGTTACGCAAAGGGCTGCTGCGTTCAAATTTAGGCTGCTGTACAATTTGGTAACGGCTTTGACCTGCAGCAATTTCCTGGCGATCGTATATTTTTAAGCTGACTTCTTTACCCATATGCAAAGTATCGGCTGGGTTATCGCGCTTAATGGCTACGGTTTTGCCGTTAATTAAACCGTTGAGCTTGAGTGGTGTTTTAAGTTCTTTAATTTGCTCAATAATTTGCTGCATTTCAGTTGCAGTAAGCGGGACATCGTTTAAGCGATCTTGCTGGCGATTGTTTTCAAATAAAATCGAAGACCAATTTTGCAGTAAATCTTCTTCGCTTTTGTTTTTGAGTATATCCGGCTCCCAACCTTTGTTGGTTAGTACCTCAATAAAGGCCTGCTCAAATTGTACTTCGGTTTTGAAAGTGATCATGTACGCTCCTTATACAAACATTTTGTTTAAGCAGGCCTGCTTGATGTTATTGAGTTTGGTGATTTGTTGTTGGTGTCGGTTGATTAGTGCGTCGAGTTTTTGGAAGAATAACCCTATTTTTTCTTGCTCCACAATAACAGGAAGTGGGACATTCAGTTTATAGAAGTCCTTTAAGTTATAATTAGCTCTGCCATCACCTGTAGATACATTGAGTGCAAAATTTTTATGAAAGTCCGTATTAAGGAATACATTCAAATAATTTGAATTAACAATATTCTTGTTTGGCCTTGAAATAATGGTTGCAAATCCTATAGAACCTTCTTCTTTTTCTGTAACAACAGCAGAAGTGCCAACATCCCCTGTATGAACTGTTACAATATCACCCAGCATTAGTTTTCGACTCGAGTTTTCATCAGCAAATTTTTGATCTAAATAAATTTGATTCGCTGAAAACTCAAATCCATTACTTTTTATGTCCGAATTTCTTATTAGTAGTACCCCATGGCTTCTATACGAAGTAGTCATGGTGGTTACTAACCCAATAAAAACTTTAGAAATATCTGTTATACCCTTGTTTTCCCACTCCTCACTAAACCCTTTAAAGCGGATTTCTGGGATGGTTTTGCCTTGTTTTGGGAACATTTTTTCCAACATGGCTTTTTTAATGCTGTTGAGCTTGTCATGCTTTTGTTGGTGTTGGCTGATCAGCGCGTCTAGCTTTTGGAAATAGTTTCCGATTTGGGCCTGTTCTTCTGAAATCCTTGGGAATTTAACATTCGTGTTCTGTAGTGCTGTCTTTGATATTGATAGTACTTTTGTACCCTGCATCAAAGACAAAAGCTGATCATGATATGAAGATGAGTTTAAGTAGTATCCAAGATATTTAGAAGCAAAAGACAACGTAGGTCTAACAGCAATCGTGTGCAATCCAGAAAGAATCCACTGCTCATCTATATTATATAACTCTGTGCATTTTCCAACCATGCTGTCTTCAGCCGCATCTGCAATGATAATATCACCATTGCGCAAGGCGGCATGTTTTAGCTTATTGGCTACGTCATCGTTTGTAATAAAAGGCAATGGCTCATTTCTTGCATCCAGAACTTCGCCAAATTTAATTAATATGTCCCCATAGTGAATATTTTTGGCCAATCCTGTTTTGTGGTTTAAGTCTGCTCTAGAAAGAGTATTGTTCGGTACGTTGACAAAGCAAGATCCAAATGGCTTCATCTCCCATTCCTCTCTAAACTTTTCAAAACGAATGTCTGGCACTTTCTTCTCCACACTCATCTTATTCACCCTTCAGTAAACTGGTGAGTTCGCCCAAGCCCAGTAGATCAAAGTCATCACCCGTAAGCTCGCCCATCATTTCCGCCAGCTCTTGCTCGGTGGTTTTTATCTCATTGGCTACCTGCGAATAGGTGACGGCGTATTTATCAGCAAGGGCTTGTACCTTACTGGTAAGCTGGCTAATCACGGCGTTTGGCATAGCAGCGAGTTCGATGTTTAATGGCGCAATCCATTTAAGGTGCAGCAGGTTGTTCACCTGTTCCTCGGTTAATGCTTCGATGGTTGTTTTGGTTTTTAGGTGCAGGGCGGTGGCGGCATCTTTGACCGTTTTCTTCAGGTTTTTTTCTTCATCGCTGAGTTTATTCGCGCGAATGATTTTGGCTTCATAGCTATCTTCTGCGAATTTAACATTGCTGTCTTTTTGTGCTTTCAAGAAGGCTTTGGCTGCCTTGCTTAATTCGACATTGGCAAAGCCGTCTTTGTTTTCTTTGACCGTATCTTGTTCTTTCTCTTCTTCGGTCAAGGATTCTAAAATTTCTTCCAGCGTGCTGGCTATTTCCGATAAGCGGGACTCTTTAGCCGCCAGAGCCCGTAAGTCATCACTTAAGTAAATTTGCTGCACTAAATTAAAGGGTAGTATATGGCCTTTCCAGCCATCTTGTACTTCAGTGTCCTGGCCGTTTTTTTTCTTTATAATAATGTTAGGATCAACTTGTTTAGTGGCAGCAAAGCCTTCGGTTTGCATCATTTCTAAATCAGCGCTGATGAGTTGCCATTGGTTGTTCAGACATTGATAAGCTTGGTATGGACTGACCCCGCCCCGGT